>JAZRBX010000211.1:0-2979 GCA_045635285.1 Victivallaceae bacterium | reverse complement strand
TATAACGATTTTCGAGACCGTCGCCTTCGACCACTCAGCCATCTCTCCGCTGTGATATATCTAATATAGCCTGTTTTTTCAATTTTTCAAAAAAAATATTGATTTTTGTCCCTTTATTTTCAGCTTTTCACTTGAAATATTTTCTTTTCATTGTATTTTCTTTAATAAACAAAAGGAGTTATATTATGAACGATATTGATATGCATACAATTTCTGTCCTCGTCCAAAATAAATTCGGCGTTCTCGCCAGAGTCGCAGGACTTTTCAGCGGACGCGGTTACAACATCTCTTCACTGACCGTAACCACTACCAACAACCCCGATATTTCCAAAATGACCATCGTCACCAAAGGCGACGCTCAAATCCTCGAACAAATCGATAAACAGCTCCGTAAACTCGTCGATGTCATCTCCGTTACCGACCTCACCGGCAGCAGATTCGTCGAACGCGAACTCGTACTCGTCAAAGTCAAAGCTGAATCCGCCGCAAAAAAAGCCGAACTCATCCAGGTCGTCCAGATCTTCGGCGCAAAATTCGTTACCGTCAGCAAAAAAGAACTCGGTATCGAACTTTCAGGCAGATCAGATATGATCGACAACTTTATTGATATGGTCAAAGATTTCGGCATCATCGACCTCGCCAGAAGCGGCAGAGTCGCTGTCGCCAAAGATTAACAGGAGTGTTCATAAATGTTATTCGGTTTTATTGATCCGTTATATCTGCTTTTCGCCCTGCCGGGTCTTGTTCTCGCACTGATTGCAGAAATGATGGTCAAAGGCACTTTCGCCAAATATGACAAAATCGCCGCTTCTAGCGGCATGACCGGGGCTCAAGCGGCTCAACGGCTTTTGCAGGATGCGGGAATTTTTGATGTTTCCATTGAAATGACTCACGGCTTTTTGAGCGATCATTATGATCCGACGGCGAAAGTTCTGCGCCTTTCTCCCGGTGTCTACCGTTCACGCAGTTTATCCGCTATCGGAGTTGCATGTCATGAAGCGGGACATGCCATTCAGCACAAAGAAAATTATGCTCCGCTGGGGCTTCGCAGTGCATTGGTACCGATGGCGAACCTCACTTCTCCGCTCTCATATTTCCTGATTATGGCAGGTTTTCTCTTCCAGATGCAGGAATTGATACTTTTCGGAGCGATCGCATTCAGTGTGGCGGTCTTTTTCTCTATCGTAACCCTCCCCGTGGAATACAATGCCAGCAGCCGTGCAAAAAAATTGATGCAGAGTGCCGGTATCGTTTCAAGCACGGAAGCAAGTTCAGCAGGAGCAGTTTTGAATGCGGCTTTCATGACTTATGTGGCATCAGCGGTCAACTCGCTGCTGATTCTGCTTTATTATCTGCTCAGAGCCGGAGTTTTCGGAGGCAGGAGAGATTAAATGGCAAAAGAAAAAGTAATGCAATCCGCCAATTTCAAAAAGGATTATGTAACCGCTCTGGCGATCGGTCTTTTTTTCCTGATGGTCATCAGCGAACTTTTTGTGGCAGTCAGCATTCCGGTAACCATTAATCACACAACTTTGTATGCAGAAGAAGGTCTGCGTCAGAAAATGCTTTCATCATTCGATGCCCTCCGCAAACAATGCATTGCAAAAAATAAGACATCAAACTCCACTGTTACTATGGAAAAACAATTCATCAAATGGGACCTCGATCTGCTTTCTTCCCATTTGCGTGAATACAATACCGATATGCCCATTTCCGAGGTGGAAGGTGTGCTTGAGGACATTCAGAAATACAATGTCATAATGATGCGCTTGAATGCCGATGAGCCGAATCCTTTCTGCAAAAGCGAAAATCTCGATTTGAGCACTATCGCAAACCGTATAGAACAAAAACTCAACTCGAATCCGGAGTTGTAAAATATAACAATAAGGTAAAAAATGAGTAAAGTACATGTCGTTATCCCCGCCCGTTACGCAAGTTCGCGTTTCCCCGGCAAAGTCCTTGCACCGCTCTGCGGCAAAGTTATGATCCAGCATGTTTATGAACGGGCTCTTGCCTCGGACGCAGATGCCGTTTATATCGCTGCCGATGATGCCAAAGTTCTTGAAGCTGTCGAAAAATTCGGCGGTAAATGCGTAATGACCTCCCCCGATCACCAGTCCGGAACCGACCGCATTTTTGAAGCAGTCAGCAACCTTGCCGACAAACCCGATATTATCATCAACGTTCAGGGCGATGAACCGCTCATCCCCACCAGCGTGATCAACGAACTCATCGAAGTTATGAAGCAGAATCCCGATCTGCCGATGGCGACCGTCGCCGTCAAACTCGATCGTGCCTATATCAATGATCCCAACAAGGTCAAAGTTATTTTCGGCAAAGATCAGAGAGCGATTTATTTCAGCCGTGCCCCCATCCCCTTTATGCGTGACGGCGGCATTGCTGCACAGGCTTATCTGCACTGGGGCATTTACGCATACCGTTTCGATGCGCTCAAAAAATTTGTATCTCTCCCCCCCGGCAGACTCGAAAATTGCGAAAAACTCGAACAGCTCCGTGTCCTTGAAGACGGCATGCCCATTTATGTCCTCCTCTCCGACCTCCAGAGCGTCGGCGTAGATACACCCGAAGACCTCGAAGAAGCTGAAAAGAAAATGAAGGAACTCCTCTGATGAACTCTGTCAAACTCAACAATATCACCATCGGCGAAGGCAAACTCGTACTCCTCGGCGGTCCCTGCATGGCTGAAACCCTCGAAACATGCCTCGAAGTTGCAAAATTTCTCACCGCTTTGACCGCTGAACTCGACATCCAGTATGTTTTCAAAGCCTCTTATGACAAAGCCAACCGCTCCGCAGGAAATACCCGCAGAGGTCCCGGTCTGGTCGAAGGCTTGAAAATGCTTGCCAAAGTCAAAGAAACTTACAATGTCCCCATCGTTACTGACATCCATAACCCCGATGAAGCTCCCGAAGCCGCCAAAGTCGCCGATATTCTGCAGATCCCGGCTTTCCTCTGCCG
>JAZRBX010000210.1:0-3856 GCA_045635285.1 Victivallaceae bacterium | reverse complement strand
CCGTGCTTGAACTTCGTGAATGTCCCGCTATGCGTCAGCTCGCAGTTGAAAATATTCCCGATCCTGACGGTTTGCTCTGCTACGGCACTGAAAAACTCAATCAGGCATGGTGTGAAAATTCTCCGTTTGAGATCGTTGTTGAACATCTTGAAAAAGGATGCCGTCAAACTTTGCGTAGAAAAGGTGATGAAAAATGATTCCGAGTGACCATTTTGTAAAAATGTACAATGAAATCTTCAAGTATTTGAAGAAAAAAGGCCCCGACGCAGTTGCAAAATATTTCAAAACTATCTCCGAGGCCCAGACAGAGCATTGCTATGAAGCCTTTTCCTCCAAAGGTTTGCGTGGTATGTATGAATACTGGAACAATATCATTTTTGAAGAAAATTGCGATGCGGATGCCGTGCTTGATGACGGTAAATCTTATACCTTTATCATGCACAATTGTCCGAGTCTGGGCAAAGTCATGGATAATGATGCCGGTCCCTGTGATATTTACTGCCGCCATTGTCCGGGATGGATATTCCCGCTGATGACCCGAACAGGATTTTATGCTGTGTATGACCTTGTCGGTTTGGATGTCCCCCGCTGTGTGCTGAAAGTTTTTGCTGAAAAAGAAGACGCAGAAGCATACAAAAAATTGGCATTGAAACGCCATCCTGACAATCCGGATTTGATAATCAGCAACTTCTGAAGATTGTCTTATAAACTTAACAAGGACTTTCGCTGCGGCGTAAGTCCTTTTTTTTATTGCCCTGCTGTTTTTTTATTGACATACGGTTTTTTCATGCTATATTATTTTTGCGAAGAAAAGACAACCTTACGGAGTATATTTTGAAAAAAAAGACAGTAATTCAGTTGATCGACCGTTCTGTAAATGAAGTTGTGCAGGAGACGGTTTTCGGAGATAAAGCGTTGCGGTTTGTATATGAAACGCGGTTGGGCAGGGGACTTTGGGGGATGCTTTTCAATACCTCAAAATTATCCGATGTCATGGGCAGAAAATACGATTCGCCGAAATCAAAAAAAGATATTGCCAAACTTGCTTCAACTCCCGGCTGCAGCCCAGAAGAAGCGGAATTGCCGATAGAAGAATATCCGACTTTCAATGCTTTTTTTACACGCAAACTGAAAGATGGGGCACGACCGTTTGACACAGATGAAAATATTTTGAGTTCGCCCTCTGACGGCAGACTTTTTGTGTATGAAAATTTGAACGCTGACGACCCCGTGCCGGTCAAAGGGGCACAGCGTACACTTGCTGAACTCTGCAAAGGGGCTCTTCCTTTTGAAAAGGCGGCGGTTGCGGTCATCCGTCTGGCACCGATAGATTATCATCGCTATCATTTCCCTTGTGCTTGTATCCAGAGTGAAAATCCTGTGGTTATCAAGGGAAAATATCACTCTGTAAACCCGATTGCATTGGCAAAAAGACCTGATGTTTATGTGGAAAATACCAGACAGATAACAAATTTGAGTTCTGCTGAATTCGGGGAATTTCTTTATCTTGAAATCGGTGCATTCGGAGTCGGTTCGATAGTTCAAACTTCCGCTGTCGGTGAACATGCCAAGCAGGATGAAAAAGGTTATTTCAAGTTCGGCGGCTCAACGGTTATTCTGATTTTTGATGACAGCAAACTCAAATGGGATGAAGATTTGCTTGAAAATACCCGCAGAGGCTATGAAACTCTGATCAAATGCGGAGCTTCCATCGCCGTTAAAAAATAAAATCTCTGAATCAGGGAATTGAAATGAAAAAAATCGTATTTGTAATGTTTTCGTTTTTGGTATCGGCTGTTTGGGCAGAGGAGATAAAGTTGCCGTCAGTTGATTTGAACGGAGGAAAAAATCTTATGCAGTGTTTTGCACAACGGCGTTCACTGCGGAAGTTTGCGGACAAAGCACTTCCTTTGGAGATGATTTCTGAAATTCTTTACGCCGCTGACGGAATCAATCGTGCCGACGGCAGAAAAACTGTTCCGACTGCATTGAACCGTCAGAATCAGAAAGTTTATGCGGCAACGGCAGACGGGATCTACCTTTATAACAGCAAAGGACATTCACTGCAGGTTGTTTTGAAGGGTGATTACCGCAAGAGTTGCGGCACGCAGAAATTTATTTCTGAAGCACCGCTGATTTTGCTTTATGTCGCAGATTTGTCCAAAGTCGGCAGCACTGCGGAACAGAAAGCGGCAACGGCAGGGACACATGCGGGAAGTGCTTCGCAGAATGTTTATTTGTATGCGGCATCGAAAGGTTTATCGACGGTGCTTTGCGGCTCTGTTGACAAGGGGCTTGTCAAGAAACTTTTGCAGTTGCGTGATGTTGAAGAGGTTATGTATTCACAGCCCATCGGCTTTCCATCTGAATAAAAATTTGAGTTGAAAATTATAAAAGTACAGTAAAAAAAACGGGGAAAACTGCAATGAAGTTTTCCCCGTGATTTTTTTTTCAGGATTTTGTCAGACGTCCCAGTATTGAGTCAGCCATGTGGTGGGCTTGACGTAGCGGAAGCCTTTTTTGCCGCAATAGCCTTTGAGTGCCATTTGCGGAGTGGGTTTGCCGTGGAAGACGATGATTTTTGCATCGACAGGGTCATTCGGCATTTTGAAAAAGTTGATGGGGAAGGGCTGCAGGCAGTGGCGTTTAAAACTTACGCACCATGATTTATCCCAGTATTGCAGAATGCCTTTTTCGTGCATTTGGTAGGAGAGGAATGCCTGTTCGTTGCGGTAATCTTTGCGGATTTCGTTGCCGAGTTTGTAGAAATTTTCCAGAACTTCGGGGTATTTGCCGACTTCAAAGCGGAAGACGGAGGAATTGCCGATAATGTCGCGGGGGAAATCCCAGTCTTTGCAGATCAGGAAATCGCCCGGAACTTCAAAAAGTTCGTCGATATTCTGACGGATGACAATATCGAGATCGAGGAAAAGAGCGATGCCTTCCAAATCGGCGAGCGGAGAATTGAAAAGCGAGAGTTTCCTCCAGCCTTTGTCGCCGATTCTTGGATTGTCATGATATGGGGGGAGTTCTCTGACTTCGATGCCGGGTTCAAGACCTGTCGGGTCATCGGTAAAGCAAACGAAACGATGGGGAACGGTGAGATTTTTTTCAACCATTTTGTAGAGGCGGTTGGCATATTCGGGACCGAATTTTGTGCCCCATTTCATACAAATGACATTTTTCTGCATGGCAAACTCCGTATTTTTTACTGAACAAAGTATAAATTTATATTATATTGATAAAATAGCATAGAAATTTGTTAATGCAAGGATTTGTCGCATAACAAAATGTTTTTTTGCGGATATTTTGCGGTAAAAAAAGAGTTGAGTCAGAAAAAATATGATTTTTTTCAAAAAATCAATGGAATTTTCCGAAAAGTGTAGTAAATTATAGAACCTGACAGTCCCATGGTGTAATGGCAGCACAAGTGATTTTGGTTCATTTAGTCTAGGTTCGACTCCTGGTGGGACTGCCAATTTGGAAAAAAAGCAAGAAAAATCACAAAATGATTTGCTTTTTTCAAATGTTGCGGTATATTATATACCAACAAGTCGGGATGTAGCGCAGCCTGGTTAGCGCGTTTGTCTGGGGGACAAAAGGTCGCGAGTTCAAATCTCGCTATCCCGACCATTTTTTTTGTTCTCTGCAATCCGGTCCTTTATGGCTGGATTTTTTTGTATCTTGATTTTACCCAATGAATGACAGGTACTTATAGCGTAAAATTTCAAAAACAGAGAACGGCAAAATCTCTGTTTTTCTCCATTCTGTAAAAGCCGACTTTAATTTTTTAGATCAAAAGTTCATTTCTTTTTTAATCTCAAAAAAAGTCATTACTTGCTGATAGTAAACAAGG
>JAZRBX010000209.1:0-2219 GCA_045635285.1 Victivallaceae bacterium | reverse complement strand
AAAACACAGTTGATCGTTCGTGAAGGTCAGGAAGCAATCCTGCTTAATTCCGGTGTTGCCGTCGGACCTTTCGGTCCGGGCAGACATGTTCTTGATACTTCGATTTATCCTGTTTTGAATTCTTTGATCAAAGTTGTTACCGGCGGAGTTTCTCCTTTTACCGCAGAAGTCTGGTTCATTTCAACTGCATTCAAACTTGACATCAAATGGGGAACTGCAGGTGCAATCCAGCTTGAAGACCCCAAATATCACATCATGCTGCCGGTGCGTGCATTCGGTTCTTATGGTTTGGCTGTTACTGATACAGCAAAATTTCTTTTGAAGATGATCGGTCAGATACCTGCTTTTACCGAAAAAGTTCTTTCAGATTATTTTAAAGGTATCATCATTACCCGCAGTAAGGATATGATTGCCAAATGTCTGGTTGAAAAAAACATTTCCATTTTGCAGATTTCCGCTCATTTGAATGAGATTTCTCAATTTCTCGAAGCTCAAATCTGTGCTGAAATCGCTGATTACGGATTGAAAATCGTCAATTTCAATGTCAGCTCCATTTCTACTGATGAAAAAGATGAAGCAGTCCTCCGCCTGCGTAAGGCTCTTGCCACTAAAGCTGAAATGGATATTATCGGATATACTTATCAGGAAAAACGCTCTTTCGATACTATGGAAACTGCCGCAGGCAATGAAGGCAATGGCGGTTTGATGAACGCCGGTATGGGACTCGGCATGGGCGTGGCAATGGGAACTCCCATGGGCAATATGATGAACAATATGATGAATAATATGAATACCGCACAGCAGAATAAAAAATGCAGTTTCTGCGGTAAAAATATTCCTCAAAACAGTGTTTTCTGCCCGTTCTGCGGTAAATCCGAAGAAGAAAAAGATTTGATTGAATGCAGCAGCTGCGGCAGAAAATTTCCCAAAGATGTCAAATTCTGTCCCTACTGCGGCGATGTTTACAACAAATGCCCGCAGTGCGGATTTGATAATGATGAAAATGCCGCCGTTTGTGCCAAATGCGGTAAAAAATTGATCTCTGCCAGATGTCCCAAGTGCAACGCCGAAGTCGCAGACGGTATGAAGTTCTGCGGCGAATGCGGGGCATCTCTTGTCCGTAAATGTCCGTCATGCGGTGCTGATGCTGCCGACGGTATGAAATTTTGCAGTGAATGCGGAACTAAAATTGATTGAAAGGAATGATTATTATGTTTAATCAAAGACGCACTCTGGTTGGAATCGTTACTTTTCTGACTGTTTTGATAACTTCATTTATTGCATGGAAGTCCGGTTCTGAATACGGGACTCAATTCTGGTACACTCTCGCTTCTGTCTGGCTGAGTGAAATCCTGCTTGGATTTGTATGCTCTGAAATATTGAATCCTGATGAACGTGCCATTCCCATGATGCTCGGTCATCTGACTGTCGGAATTCTTTATTTTATTTTTGCTTTGATCGGAGTTTTTGTGCTGACCGATAATGTTTCTGATACAGCGTTGATCAGTACTCATGCTATTGTGCTGTTGATAGTTCTGATTTTGCACATCCTGCTCGGTATGGCAAACAGTTCATTCAAAAAAAGCGATGCACAGCACTCCCTTTCTCTTGTTAACAAAAGACTTTTTTCTGTAAAACTTGTCGCTTTTAAAGGCGCACATGCTGAATGGCTCGCAAGTAATGCAGAACTTAACAAAAAAATCGACGCTTTGACCGAAGATGTCAAATTTGCTTCTGATTCTGTCCCCGGTCTCGAAAGTATCGACAACCGCATTATGGATTTGTTTGAGCAGATGAACTGTGCTGATTCTGCTGAAAATGCGGCTGCTCTGGCAGATTCCGTCAAAACTGCATTGGCTGAAAGAAATGCCACTGCAAAAATTTTGCGATAAAAAGGAGTATAAAATGAATTGTCCTTATTGTGGAAATCCCATTCCTCCGCGAGTAAATAATTGTCCGTCATGCGGCGCTCCTGTTGAAATACAGGAAGTTCCCGTCAATCCGCAGATTAACAGCGGTACTTTTGCACATTCTCTTTGGATGTCAATTACTTCTATGGTTACCGGTTTGCTCTGTTTTTTTGCTTCGCTGGATGATAGCGACTGGGATGAAGATTCGATTGCCGGATTTATGATATTCTTTCTTATTTCCGTCATTGCCGGCATCGTCGTCTGCTGTAAAGAAAAAAATCGTAAAAATGCCAGAGGTATGGCAATCGC
>JAZRBX010000208.1:0-2437 GCA_045635285.1 Victivallaceae bacterium | reverse complement strand
GGACATGCAATCGCAGAAATGGAAGCAACTTTGGCATTCTGCAATGCTTCAAGTTCCATCACATTGCCGCGATGAAAAACCTCTTCAAGATATTGCGGACGATGACAGCATTCAATGATCTCCGCCCGTTTGTTGTAGCGGCGGATGAAAGTTTGCAGATGTTTGAGTTTGTGACTGCCGTCAGATTTTGTCAGGAAAATGTAATCCGCACGGCGGATATTTTTCACCGGTTCACGCAAAAGTCCGCGCGGCAGGACATGACCGTTGCTGAAAGGATCGGTTGAATCGACCAGAGCGATATTGATGTGCGGTTTGAGCATGAGGTACTGAAATCCGTCATCCAGGATCAGCACATCTGTTTTAAAATTCTCAATGGCATACAAGCCTGATTTGACACGATCCTTGTCAACGATCACCGAAACATTTTTCAAATTTGACGCCAGCATGTAAGGTTCATCGCCGGCCTCTCTGGCATTCAGCAATAAATCATTGCCGTCAGAAACGATGCGGGGGGGAAGTTCAATTTTTTTATGGGCGAAACGGTGTGCCATTTTTTCAGCGAATGTCCGTTTTTTACTGCGGTATCCGCGGCTGAGTATCGCAACTTTGCGTCCCTGTGAAGTTATACTGCGGGCAAAAACCTCCACCACCGGAGTTTTGCCCGTTCCGCCGCACGACAAATTGCCGATACTCACCACCAGACAACCGATCGAACGGTTGCGGATAACCCGATTGTCATAGAGCCAGATGCGTGTTTGAACTGCGGCACGATAAAAACGCGAAGCAAAAAACAGCACACCGAGAGCAATTTTATCGCCGACGCTGTGATTTTTACCTTTTATCAACCGCAGAAAGTCCTGTTCCAGATTTTCCGCTTTAAATTTGCTGAAAAATCCCATATTATCCTTTTTTTCTTGCCCCCAGCTGCTCATAGGCACGCATTACAAGTTCCTCTGTCTCCTCAAAACTTATACAGCTGTCGGTAATTGATATTCGTGAATCCGGTTTAACTCCGGCTTTGATAGGCTGATTGCCGCAGTCAAGATAACTTTCAAGCATTACGCCTTTAATAATATCTTCACCTTCAACGATCTGATTTATGACATCCTCCAGCACGATACGCTGTTTGCGGTAATCCTTGTGTGAGTTGGCATGACTGCAATCAACAACTATCATAGGTTTGAGGTTGGCTTTTTTCAATGCGACACGCAAAAATGCGATATGTTCCGCCCCGTAATTCGGCTGCGGCCCGCCGCGAAGAACGATATGTCCGTACTCATTGCCTTTAGTCCGGAAAACTCCGACATGACCGTCTTCCATAATACCGATAAAATTGTGACTGCTTCTGGCGGTGGCAACTGCGTCAATGGCAATCTGGAATGAACCGTCTGTGGCATTTTTGAAACCGACAGGCATGGACAGACCGCTGCCGAGCTGACGGTGCGTTTGAGCTTCTGTCGTCCTTGCCCCGATCGCTGCCCATGTAACGGCATCTGCAAGATACTGGGCGATGATGGGGTCGAGCATTTCAGTAGCACCGGGCAAACCGATGTCAATGATCTGCAGCAGCAGATTGCGTGCCATGAAAAGCCCTTTGTCGATATTGTACGAGCCGTTGATATCAGGATCGTTTATCAATCCTTTCCATCCGATCGTGGTGCGTGGTTTTTCAAAATATACACGCATGATCATAAAAATTCGATCACTTACTTTGTCGGCAAGTTCCTTCAATTTTGCGGCATACTCCAATGCTGCATCGGGATCATGGATGGAACACGGACCGACGATCATCATAAGTTTGTCGCTTTTGCCGTCGAGAATATTCATTACTTCTTCACGGCTTTTGGCAACTTTCATTGCCGCTTCGATGGAGAGAGGCAATTCCGAACGTATCTTTCCGGGAGAAGACAAAATACTTCTGCCGGCAATATTGATATTATTGGTACTGATCATACAACACCTTTTCTTTTTTTAATGTACATTTTTTATAATATACACTCTTTGCCGCAAAAAGGCAAGATTTTTCAAAAAATTTGTAATGTAAAAAGTCCGCCCAATACTGCCGCGAAAATCATCAACTGCAAAACAGAGGCTTTCGTAAACTGCTTCAAAAGAAAAATCAGAACAAAAATAAAGGCAAACCATACGGAAATTCCGAATTTTTCCGCCTCACCCTTCCAGAGAACTGACAGCGGCTCCGTAAAAACTGAAGTATTCGCAAAAAATATCACCGCAGAAAATATCAAACCCAGAGTAACTGCCCTTATCCCCGACAATGCCCCCGCAAAATATTTGTTGTCCTTGATTTTTTCCAGAGAATAGACCAGCAGCATTATCAATATCAATGAAGGCAGAACTACCCCTATGGTGGCACACAACGCTCCGGAGAAACCGCATTGCTGAAATCCGATGTAAGTTGCCGCATTCAGACCGATCG
>JAZRBX010000207.1:0-1631 GCA_045635285.1 Victivallaceae bacterium | reverse complement strand
GATTGCCGTTTTTACTTTTTCCGGCAGAAATTTTCACTTCAGTTTCACCTTTTACTGCATCCTTCGGGGGCGGCCACGATTTCAGCGGAACGATTTGAGCAGAAGCAATAAGTGCAGACATGATCACAATACCAGATAAATATTTTTTCATGATAAACATATTTCCTTATTTAGTCGGATTGCTTTCCAACGGATCCCAGTTGTATTTTTTGGAATTCGGATATACCTGATAACGCTGCCACGCATCCTTTTCCCATGAAACATGACCGTCCAGCCAGACGACATTGGCTCCTTTGGAGTGCCGTGGCGGCATAAACGGACTCAAATATTGCAAACTTGCTTCGTAAGTTGAGAAAAATCCGGAGCTCAAACCGCGCATTTTGGTCACAGAAAGAGCATAATAGTTAGTGGGATTGGCAGGACTTCCGCAGCAATCTGCGCCCAGAATTTTTTGTGACGGGGCAGAAGCTTTATTCATTTTGCGCAGTTCAGTGGTGTCTGATTTGGCAACGAAATAGCGGTTGAGCGTATAGTGGACATAGTTGAAATAGGTCAATCCGGCGGCAGTGAGCAACCCGTCACGGGAAACATTTTTGGCATGCATAACATAATCGGCATATTCATACGCCGTTGCCGACGGACAGATCAGGGTTTTCAAATCGGTGATATCTTTATTGACATACAGCAGTGCCGGCCATCTGGTAAATTCGGTTGCTTCCGGAACCGGCCCCCAACCGTCACTGCTGTCCGAATAAGACTGCACCGCAACTCCCAGCTGTTTGACCTGACTTATACATGAAGCACTGCGGCCGCGTTCACGGGCACTTTGAAGTGCCGGGAGCAGAATTGCCGCCAGAATAGCGATGATAGCGATCACGACCAACAGCTCGATCAGGGTGAATACTCTCTTTTCTTTCATTTAAAATTTTCCCTTTCAATTTTTTGTTGAATCAGAAACAGTTTCACGTTTAAAAAGTTCAGGTTTGAGCAGGATTTTTTCCCTCGGAGCAGAGGGATTTTTTATCCGCTTGATCAAAAGTTCGACCATGATATCAGCAATTTCAGCAGGAGTTCCGTAGCTCATGGTCGTCAAACTCGGAATCAAACTGGCACAATAAGGAATATTGTCATGTCCGATGATACTGAAATCTTCCGGGACTCTGTAACCGTGATCGTAAATGGAACGCATTACTTTTAAAGCTAAAGCATCGTTGTGGACAATAAGAGCTGTCGGCAGCTCCTGATTGCCATTACGCTCCAGAAGTTTGGCAAAGAGATCCTCCTCCAATGGATGAACAGCTCCGATCTGCCAGCGGTCATGGAATTCCAGACCACGGCGTGCGGCTTCAATATTCAGATATTTCACCCTGCCGTCAGTCATCAACCCCAGATAGCCGATCTTACGGTGACCGCACTGCTGCAGATAGTCAATGACCATACGGGAATTATATTCAGCATCGGTACATACGCTGTCAAAACGCGGATCATCATGAAAATAACTCACTACCGGGACATTTATATTGTCCGGCAGCAGACAGGATGCTACCGAAATCATTCCGGAAGGGATATAAGTGCCCGCCGTTTTGAAATCCGCCACGAGATTAAGCTTTTTTGATACGAAAATGAAAGAA
>JAZRBX010000206.1:0-5013 GCA_045635285.1 Victivallaceae bacterium | reverse complement strand
TGCAGGCAGAGAAAGAGTACCGTCGGAGGTGAGTTTTTCGATAAACTCACGGGAAATTACATGAATTGCGGGACTGCCGGAGATAAAGCGGAGTTTGCCGTTTTCATCCACGCTCTGTGCGAGGTCATCGGGGAGGTCGCTGTATTCGATGATTTGAAGTTTGCCGCCGCTGACGCAGAAGTTGCCGAGTTTTTCAAAAGCGTTTGTTTTGGCAAGCATGATTGCGCTCATATCGGATTTTTCAAGAGCATGCAGACCGATGAAACGGGGAGAAAGAACCGGAACGAGTGCATTATCGACCTGAAAATAGGAGATGTATTCGATATTTTTGGCTTTCATATCATCCAGAGCGCCGGATTTTTTGAGAGCGAGCAAAGTACCGCCGTGGCCGTCGGGAGAGAGGCAGAGAGATCCTTTTGCACTCATAAGCAGTTTGCCGTTGTAATCAATGGCGGGCATTGTTCCCTGAATGAAGAAGAAAATCTGTTCCTTTTTCAAGCCGAAATAATTTTTTTCAGCGAAGAAATCAGTTGTCTGTTTGTAGTTGAGCAAACTGGTCATAACATACCATGAAATCTCTGTATTGTATTTGATTTCATGACGGCGGATAGCCAATGCGAAGTATTCAAAAAGTGAACGACCGGAAACAGGACCGATGGGGTAGGTTCCTTTGGGGCCGTCATAACCGAGACGGGTCCCCTGACCGCCGGCGACGGTCAGACATGCGACTTTGCCGTTGCGGATGAGTTCTTCGCCGTATTTTTCTGCGTCGGCATAAAGTTTTGATTGCGCTTCATCGGCAGGGACGAGCGGAAAATACGGAGCGGGCTGCAAATCTTCGGGAATGGCGATTTCCGGTTTTTTGATGACATATTCTTTGATAAGTTTGTCAAGATGGCGGAAGTCGATTTTTTCAAGTTCGGCTTCAAGAGCGGCGTTTTCTTCCGCACTTGCACAATCAACGAAACGGAGCAGCTGTTCCTGGTTATATTCTTTCAAAATTTGCTTCAGAGAATCTTTCATTTTTTCAATCCTTGTATTTTCTGTTTTTAAATCAGCGGAGACCGACGGCGGCACGGACTTTTTCCATGGTTTTATCGGCTTCTGCGGAAGCGCGTTTGGCACCGTCACGGAGAATATCCCAAACTGTATCGAGGTCTTTGGCAAGTTCGTTGCGGCGTTCCTGCATGGGAGCGAAATGTTCCTGCATTTTCTCAAAAAGTGCCTGTTTGGCATGACCGTAACCGTAGTTGCCGGCACGATAGCGTGCTGCCATTTCCGCAACTTCATCAGGAGTTGCAAAAAGTTTGTAAAGGGCAAAAATATTACATTTGTCAGGATCTTTGGGATCTTCCATGGGAGTACTGTCGGAAACAATACTCATAACCGCCTTGCGCTGGGCTTTGGGTGTTCCGAAAATCGGAATGGTGTTGTTATAGGATTTTGACATTTTCTGACCGTCTGTACCCGGAACAACGGCGGAAGTTTCAGGAATAAAACCTTCGGGAATTGTAAAAATATCACCGTAAGTATTATTGAAGCGGATCGCCAGATCACGGGTGATTTCAAGGTGCTGTTTCTGATCCTTGCCGACGGGGACAAGTTCACTCTGATAAAGCAGAATATCCGCCGCCATCAGGACGGGGTAGGAGAAAAGACCGTTATTGGGAACAAAACCTTTGGCGGTTTTGTCTTTGTAGCTGTGGGCTCTTTCGAGGAAGCCGACGGTGATATTATTATTCAGTATCCACATAAGTTCAGTAACCTGCGGCACATCGGACTGACGGAAAACCACGGTTCTTGAAACATCAAGTCCGCAGCTCAAAAAATCGAGTGCCAGATTGATTACATTGCTGCGCAAAGTTTCAGCATCGGGATTGGTGGTGAGAGAGTGATAGTCGGCGATAAAAAGAAAAGATTCACCTTTCTGCTGCAATTCAACGGCATTTTTCATCATGCCGAAATAGTTGCCGATATGGGGGACACCTGACGGCTGGATACCGCTTAAAATTCGCATAAAAAACTCCTTGTTTGATATAAAAAATTCATTCGTAGGAATATATCATTTTTATACAATTTTTCAAGTATCAAAGAGTAAACTTTTGATAAAAAATCGACAGAAAAAAGCGTTTATTTCCTTTTGAGAAGTTCTGCTGAATTCAAATCTGTTTTTTCATCATAAACAAGAGTCGGCAAATGCTTTCTTGTCAAACCTTTCAACTGCAGAATATTGTCGATTTCCTGTTCGACAGCGGCACTTTCATCGTTTCGTCCGAGCTCCTGTAAAGCCTGACTGAAAAACACAAGATTGCGTACAGACAACGGGAAGTTTTCATATTCATTCACGAAATACGGAAGTGCTTTTTCGATCTGGTTGCTGCGCAAATGAAAAATTGCGATCGACAGATTGCTGTGGGAAAAAGTTTTTACACCTGTTCTTATGCTCATATTTTCAAGAATTTCTGCGGCTTTATGAGGTTCATTGAGTATACTGTAAAGGACTGCTTCATCATTTACAGTTTTGTAAGTCGGACGGAAAGAGATGCTTTTCTGCACAATTTCAAGTCTTTTTGCCGAATTGTTTTTGATCGACATGGACATCCGATAGTACATAGAAGCCATAAAATTCATGCACAAAAGATAAAGTCCGAGAATTGTCGGAACAGCCGCCGCAACAATATTGCGAAGCGGATGTTTTTCTTCGCATTGCTCATCTTTTTCCGGGTCCATTATCGGGATCAACGCTCCGCAGAGCAGGAAAAAAATCATATTGCCCGGCCAATGCAGCAGCAGCACATCAAAAAATGAATGAACAAATAATACCGTAAATATAAAAAGAAAATAACCGTTTTCAAAAGTTTTCCGCCGTTCAAAAAATTTTATGCCGCGTACAAAAACATACAGCATTATAAATATTATCACCAAACCTCCCAAACCGAATGAGGTAAGCAGAAACAGAAATTCACTGTGCGGATGTGTATGTACGGACGCCGCATGATCAGTAAGAAAATACTCCAAACTCATTTTGCCGGCACTTTCAGAAATGTATCTGCCGTACTCACAGCCGATAAGCGGATTTTCAATAAAAACTTTCAAACCGTTTTCCCAGAGAAAAGTCCGTGTATCTCCCACAAGCATTGCCCCGATAAAATCTTTCAACATCACAGCAAAAAGTGCAAAAACAATCACTGACGCTCCCAGCATGATGTATCTTGTTTTTTTATCAAAGAAATAATCAAGGTAACACCATACGAGAACTCCCGCTGATACAACCGCACTCAAAATCGTGCCTTTGGGAAAATGACAGCTGAAATAAAGATATATTAATGTAATCAGTGTAAATGCACCGCAATAAATTCCCCATCTGCCTTCAAATTCAGGAATTTTTTTCCTGAAAATAAAAAAGATACTCCACGACAGCACCAGGATCAATGTCGCACTCCAATTCCAGTTGCCCGTAAGCCCCGACGCATGAGGAGTGAAAACATCATGCAGATCCATCAGCAGTGAAAACAAAAGCAATATCCAAAAGAGCGGCAGAAAGACTTTTTTAAATTCCCGTCCGTACAGAAAACCCGCTCCGATCAGAGCCAAATAGGATAAACCGCCGCCGAAATTATAAAAAGATGGAAAAATAAATATCTGCTGCAAAATCAATATCAGAATAAAAAAAGCACTTCCAACGGCAATGATTTTATTCTTTTTCAGAAAATCAATCAATGCTGATGTTTTCAGCAGAATCATGCCAAGTGCGAAAAATCCTGCAATTTCCCATGTAAAACCTTCAAGTTCCGACCAGTTGCTGATTGGATTTTTGTACGAAATTGCACGGACAAGCCCCAGTGGATAATACAAAAGTATCATCAATGAGAATATGAAAGCAAGAGAAAAATATATTTTGTTTTTTGAATCTGTGTTCATTTTTTCCGGAATATTGGTTTTCTTTTGCTGTGAAAATATTAAATACGGAAAAACAAGAGAAGGAAAAGCCGTTTATCGTGCTTTTCCTTCCCTGGGGATATTCTTATTTTTTGATCTTCATCTGGGGGAAGAGAAGAACGTCACGGATGGCTTCCGAACCGGTAAGCAGCATGATGAGACGGTCGATACCGATACCCATACCGCCTGCGGGGGGCATACCGTGTTCAAGGGCAACGAGGAAGTCTTCATCAACTTTGTCTTCGACCTTGTCATCGGGACCTTTGGTTGCTTCAAACTGTTCCATGAAGCGTTTGCGCTGTTCAACAGGATCGTTCAATTCGGTGTAAGCGGGAGCGATTTCCTGACCGTTGATACCGAGTTCAAAGACATCGACGAGGGTCGGATCATCTTTGCAGGTGCGGGCGAGCGGCAGGAGTTCGGCGGGAAGTCTGGTGACGAAAGTGGGCTGAATGTTGTTGCATTCGCACATTTTTTCATAAACTTCGTTGGTAATATCAAGTTCAGACATATCCATGCTGACATTGAGTTTGAATTCTTCTGAAGCGCGTTTGACTTTTTCTTCTTTGCTGAGTTCAAACCAATCGGCGCCGGCCTTTTCGCGGACAATGTCATGGTAAGTGATTCTGCGCCACGGTTTTTCAAGGTTAATGACTTTGCCGTTGCCGTGATCGATCTGCAAAGTACCGATAACTTTCATAGCGACGGTGGTGATCAAATCTTCAACCAGTTCCATCATACTGTTGCAGTCGCCGTAAGCCTGATAAATTTCCATCATGGTAAATTCGGGATTATGACGGCGGGAAACACCTTCATTGCGGAAGTTGCGGTTGAGTTCAAAAACTTTTTCAAAGCCGCCTACAAGCAGACGTTTGAGGTAAAGTTCGGGAGCGATACGCATATACATCGGAGCATTGAGTGCTTCGTAGTAAGTTTTGAAGGGATTGGCAGATGCGCCGCCGGCGATAGCCTGAAGCATGGGAGTTTCAACTTCGAGGAAGCCTCTTTCCTCCATAAAACGGCGGATCTCACGGATGATGGCGATACGCTGCAGGAAAACTTTGCGGCTGTCGT
>JAZRBX010000205.1:0-3973 GCA_045635285.1 Victivallaceae bacterium | reverse complement strand
CCTTGGCTCACAGAACGACATGGCTACGATCCGACTTGTGATATTGACTTTGGCTTTTTTGAGTTTTTTGCCGCTGAGGAGGGCGGCTTTGGCTTCGGCACTGCGTTGCGGGAAGTCGCCTTTTTTGATAACGGTTTCGCCTGCGCCCTGTGAATCGGAGGCGTATGCGAAAGTGAGAGGACCTTCGACCATGACATCGAAAGTGCCGAATTGTTCATGTTCAACTTTGCCTTCGGTTTCGCTGTAAAACCAGAGCCAGGTGAGGAAATCTCTGCCGATAGAGGGGTCATCGACTTTGTTTTCAGCGAAACTTATCTGCGGCAGGGCACTTTCGGTAGTTCCTTTTCTTGCGAGCAGCATGCCGGGGGTGAATTGCAGAGGTTCGATGGCGGTGCTTTTGAGGAAGTTTTCGATGAAGAGGTCGATCTGGCTTTCGCTTGAAGCACCTGCGAAGATCAATTTTTCAACGGGGCTGATGACGATGGGGATGCCTCCGAGGGAGGGGGGCATTTTCATCAGATATTTTTCGGTCATTTCCTCTTTGATGCTTTTTTTAACTTTACGGGGGACCCATTCGAGGTTGTTTGCGCGGAGGTAAACGTCTTCTTCCTGTTTGCAGAGTGCGTTCAAATAAGCGGTCGGGATTTTTCTTGAAGCGTTGCGAAGGGCGATGTGATAAAATTCACCTCTGTGGGCGTTATCTTCTTCGATGCGGTTATCGAGGAGGTGGCGTCCTGAAACCCAACCGATCTGGATTTCATCGGTAACGCTGTCAATGGAACCTGCACGGCGAGAGTTAAGACATTCGAGCAGATTGCTCGGAAGTTCGTTTTCAAAAGTGAAAAAAGTGGCATTTACTGAACCGTGATCAAAAGGCATAATAAAATTCTCCTGTTTTTTTTAGAAATTTTTTGGCATTTGGAAATATAATGTGTTATATTGGATAGTCAAATTTTTTACGGAGGTTTTTTTTGAATAATTTTGATAAAATATTGGAAAATGGCATAAAAAGCCATGATCTTAAAGAAGATGAGATCGCTTTGCTCCTTGCCGAAGAGGATGCGGAGAGAATTTTCCGCCTTTTGAACTCAGCAAATGAGATCAAACTCAAAAATATCGGCAATAAGGTCAGTTTGAGAGGGCTTATCGAAATAGGAAATGTCTGCCGCAAAAACTGTTATTACTGTGGGATAAGAAGCGGAAATCATCGCATGGAGCGATTTGAACTTACTCAAAATGAGATCCTTGCAGATGCGGAAATTGCATGGAAATTCAATTACGGTTCAATCGTTCTGCAAGGCGGCGAGATACAAACGGAAAAACATATCGCCTTTATCGAAGATACGGTAAGGAAGATCAAGTCCTTGTCAAACAACGAGTTGGGTATAACTCTTTCGCTCGGAGAACAGAGTTTGGAAACTTATCAACGCTGGTTTGCGGCGGGGGCTCACAGGTATTTGCTGCGTGTGGAAACATCTGATCCTGAAATTTATGCAAAAATCCACCCTGCGGATCATCTTTATTCTGAAAGAGTGCAGGCATTGCATGATTTGCGGACGGCAGGTTTTCAACTTGGCAGCGGCATAATGTTCGGATTTGACGGACACAGATATATCGACATGGCGCGCGATTTGCTTTTTCTGAAAAAACTTGATGTAGATATGGTCGGCATGGGACCTTATTCCATTCATCGGGATACTCCCATGGGGGTAAATCATCCCGCACAGGACAATAAAAAAATACTGCTGCTCGGTTGTAAAATGATTGCTCTGCTGCGGCTGCTTATGCCTGATATAAATATCGCTTCGACAACGGTTTTGCAGGCACTTGCACCCGACGGACGGGAGCGTGGATTGCTGGCGGGAGCCAATGTTATTATGCCCAATGTCAGTGAAGTGCGTTTCCGCAAAGCGTATCAGCTTTATGACAACAAGCCCGGCATTGATGAAAATGCGGACAATGTCCGTATCGCATTGGAGGAAAGTCTTGCAAAAATCGGGTTGGTTCCTGCTTACAATGAGTGGGGGGATTCAAAACATTTTGAGAAACGCAAATGAAAAAATGTTATACAAACTGCCGTTTGATTGACGGTAAAAATTTTTACGGTGAAGCAGAAAATGTCATCATAGAAAACGGATTTATAAGCACTTTCAGCGATGAATTGCCTCCTGATGCGGAAATCATTGATTGTGAGAATAAATTTCTTTCTCCTGCATGGATAGATGTGCATGGACATTCGGATTTGTCTGTTTTTGAACTTGCAGACGGCGGGACCCGCAGGGCGGGGGGCTTCGGTGCGGAAATTGCGGGCAACTGCGGTTTGTCGCCGTTTCCTCTGACCGGATTCAATCGTGAAAATCTGGAAAAAGTTTATGGGGAATATCAGACTTTGCTTGAGTGGGAGGATTATGCACAGTACAGATCGGAACTTGCTGAACGAAAGCGGGGATTTGAACTTTATTCGCTCTGCGGACACAATACTCTGCACTCCGCCGTGCTGGGTTATGATGAGAAAAAAGCGGATTTTTCCGACATCAATCAGATGTGTTCAATGCTGGAAAAAACTTTTTCTGACGGAGCATTGGGGCTGTCGTTGGGATTATTGTATTCTCCCGGTCGTTTTGCTTCGGCGGATGAACTTGAAGCGTTGTTCCGCTGCTGTGCGGAACATGACAAAATGATTTGTGCCCATTTGCGGAGCGAAGGGGACTTGCTGATTGAGAGCATCCGGGAGATGTTTGAACTTTGCTGCAAGTGCCAAGTTGAGAATTTTCATATCAGCCATTTGAAGACCGCCAAGATGCGGAATTTTTATAAAATCGACAAACTTTTTGAACTGCTTGACAGTGCGGAAAAAGATTACGGAGTTGATGTAACATTTGACCGTTATCCGTTTACCTGCACAATGACGCAGTTGAGCGTGGCAGGTCCTGAAAAATATCTGTCTGTTCCGGACAGAATAATTACGGAAAAACTGCAAGAATCGGCGGTGCGAGAAGAATTTTTGCATTATCTTGAAGATTTGCCGCCCGAAAAATGGGAAAAAACAATGCTTGCCAAGTGCAGTATAGAAAAATTTAAAAAATTCTGCGGTATGCGTTTTTGCGATATAGCTGAAGAAACAGGCAGTTCCGCACCTGAAATAATTACGGAAATTTTGAGTATTGATTCTGTCGGAAGCTGCGGCGCATTTGAAAGTTTGAGCGGAGAAAATATGCAGAGGATAATCTGCGATAAGCGTTGTTTCTGCGGTTCGGATGAAACTGCGGCGGCACTTGACGGCACCTGGCACATGCCGAGGAATCAGTTTTCGGGGTACAGGACTATCGAATTGCAAATGAAAAACGGCGTGAAACTTCCTGAAATTATTGCCAAACTGACATGGCGGGCGGCTGAACGCTTTAAACTTCCATGCAAATATGAACTTGCAGTCGGCTGTTCAGACGATTTCACATTGTTCTGCAAGTAACGCAAGAAAAGAAAAAAATTTTTTTTTAGATTTGTATTTTTTTATTTGAGCATGTAATGTAATAAAAGATGATAATAATTATCATTCTTTTGAACTTGGCACTGGGCTGAGTTGCAAATAAACAACAAAATACAAAAAAAGAAAGAGAGATGTAATCATGGGTATGCACGGACTTGCTTTGACCATGGGAAACGCAGCTTTGGCACTGAAAGAAAAAGTTATTAATCCTGATGGTCCTTTGTATGTCAGACTCGTCGGCCGCAAATCAGGTTTGATTGATTGGTTGTTGACTGTTCTCGGTATCAATACAACCACTGTTCTTGAAATTTATGAAGATCATGTTGATTATTCTTACGGTTCTATTTCCGGTCGTGTTACTGAAACAATTCCGCTGGTCAATGTAAGCAACCTTATCTGCGGATATTTCAAACCTGTCATACTCTTTATTTTAGGAATTATTTTTTGTATTTTGACAATAGCAGCTTTGTTTGTTGTCGGTCTGTT
>JAZRBX010000204.1:0-1985 GCA_045635285.1 Victivallaceae bacterium | reverse complement strand
AAAAATAAAACTCCGCGTTCAGTTTTGCGAAAGATTTTGAAATTGCATGATGAAGAACATAGAGTTTATGCTATTCTTACCGGTGTTACCAATGTTGATAAAGTTCTTGCAGGAGATTATATAAGATGAAAAAATTGTATTTGTTAATGTTTATTGTTTGTTCGGCTTTTGTTTTCAGTGGATGCTACAATCGTTTTACCGGAAATTATGACGAATTTCCCGATATAAATAATTTGCCGAGCGGAGTTGTCGATCAGGCCGGTTTGACCGATGAAGATAAACGCCGTCAGCTTGAATTTCTTAAAAAACTTGACGAACAGCAGGAACCCGTTTACCGTATCAATGCCGGTGATAAAATCAGTATCCGTGTTTACAATCACCCCGATTTGATCATGGAATCTCTGGTTACTCCCGACGGCGCAATCGGTGTGATGTTTGCCGGTCAGGTGCAGGTCGCAGGTTTGACTTTGGAGGAAGCCAGCGAAAAAATCAAAAAGATTTACGCTCAATATATCAAAAATCCCGAACTCGGCGTCTTCGCTATTGATGTAAGAAGTCAGACTGCCACCATCGCAGGGGCAGTTAATAATCCGGGGATGTTTGTCATCTCCAACGGTATGCGTCTTGCCGACCTTTTTGCCAAAGCGGGCGGCTCTGCCGTGCGCGACTTTGACGATCAGATGCTTGATGCCGCAGATTATCAGAACAGTATCATTGTCCGCAACGGAGAAGTTCTCCCGGTTAATTTCTCTCTCGCTATCGAAAAAGGCGACCGCTGGCACAATGTCAAACTTAAAAAAGGCGATTATATTTATGTCGCTGTCCGTTCCGAAGCCATGGTCAGCATCATCGGCAGCGTTCACCGCCCGCACAAAAGATTGTGGGACCAGAATCTCGGCGTGCTGGAACTCATCTCATCGGGGCTTGGTTTGAAAGAGGAATACTGGCAATACGGTATCATTATCCGCGGCGGCATGGAAAATCCCAGATTTTACCGTGTTGATATTGACGGAATATTGCAGGGCCGCTGTGCCAATGTGCGTCTGCAGCCGGGGGATGTGGTTTATGTGCCGCATGACAATATTTCCGAATACAACGTTTTCGTCCGCAAACTGCTGCCGACGGCTCAATTCATCGGAACTTTCACCGGACCTGTATTCAATGTGCTGTTTTAAAGGATAAATATGAAATATCTGATTTTTTTCATTGCTTTTATGGGCGTACTGCCG
Organism: Victivallaceae bacterium; assembly: GCA_045635285.1. GTDB lineage: Bacteria > Verrucomicrobiota > Lentisphaeria > Victivallales > Victivallaceae > RGIG5270. Next base: position 756 of record JAZRBX010000204.1, on the reverse strand, counting down.
CTGGGGTATATACTTACGCTTAACCGTAAGTATATGCGTTATGCCTTTCTGGCAGTATTGCTTCCTGTGATGATGTTCAATCAGGTATCTATCAACTTTTTTTCGCATGAAACATACCGCGGGACATCAAGGGGCATGGAGATTTCTCTGGTGTATCTGATTGCTATGGCAATGCTTGTCGGGATGTTGATTTTGTATCACAAAAAGCCGTTTTTGCCGGACATCGGCAGTAAGATTTACTGGATATATTTCCTGCTGTGTCTGCCGTCGCTGATCAATGCGGACAATACACTTTTTTCATGGTTTGAACTCTGGAAAATGATAATGATGTATATTGTTTTCCTGACTTTCTACTACTATCTCTACTATACGCGTGATTTCAATACCGTTTTTTTCGCGTTTGGTATTGTGGTGGGAGTGACGTTTTTTACGGTTGTTTTTCAGCACGTCAGAGGAATTCATCAAGCCAACGGACTTTTTCCGCATCAGAACAGTCTGGGGATGTATATGAATTTGATCGCACCGGTGTTTTTTGCATATTATTTCAACCGTAACAAAGGGTGGAAAAGGTTTCTTTTTGCAGGATTTTTTCTGGTCGCTTCGGCAGCATGTATGCGTACTTATTCACGAGGTGCGATGGTTTGTCTGCCGTTCGGGTGTGCGATTACAGTATTGCTTTCATTGCGGTATCAGTTCCACATGCGGAAGATACAAATTCTGCTACCTATTGCGTTAATCTGTTTTTTCGGAGCATTG
>JAZRBX010000203.1:0-2963 GCA_045635285.1 Victivallaceae bacterium | reverse complement strand
CCCTGCAAGCGGTTTTGATTTACCGTATTTTTCACGCAGAGCCATAAGACCGGGCATTTCTGCTTCGGCGATATCGAGTTCCTTGCGGCCGAAGTCGGCGAGTGTAATATCTTTTACTTTATAATCCATTTTTCGTTTTCCTTATATAAATTTTTGCTTTTGCTCAATCACAGATTTGACTTTTGATATTTTCCCAAACATCAGCGGCAAGTTTTGATCCCTCCACCTGCACTACATGCGAACTGACAAGAGAAGCGATCCTGCCACACTCCGTCATTCCAAAATTGCGGTACAGTCCGTAGAAAAATCCACCCGCCCACGAATCACCGGCACCGGTGGTATCGACTGCCTGACACGGCACAACGGATATTTTGCTGACCTCACCGTTTCTGCCGATGAGTGAACCGTCTTTACCAAGTTTGATTACGGCAATATCGCAGAAATCCATCGCTTCACGAATATTTTTCTCATGTTCATCATTGCCGAAAAACGCCTTTGCTTCTTCCTCATTGGCAAAAATCATGTCAAACATTTTCTGCTGATACAGCGAATAAAGTTTGTCATGGAAAAGTTCAACGACATTAAAAGATGCCATATCAAGAGCAATGCGGCAGCCTGCATCTTTCGCACGCTTCAGCACAGCATCAAAAGTTTCAGGTTCAAACAATCTGTATCCTTCAAAATAGACAATATCTATTCTGTTGAAATCAACCCTGTCCGCTTCTGCAATACTGAGCATACTTGAAGCCGCAAGATCCGAACGCATCGTTCTCTCCGAATCAGGAGTTACAAAAGAAATACAGCGTCCTGTCGGCACGGTCGAATGTTTGAAAATATAATCCGTCACGCCGCCGCAGTCAGCAAGTTCCGCCGCATAATCTCTGCCGTATTCATCATCTCCGACCATACCGAGCATGGCACACGAAGCACCGAGATTGGCAAGGCAGTTGACGGTATTGCCCGCCGAACCGCCGTTCACCACGGAGAATTCATTACCGGCAGCAGCAAGAACTTTCTGCTGTTGTTCGACGCTCCAGTGATCCATGCCGCCTTTGCTTCCGACATAGTCACGGACAAAATCATCATCGGTCCTGACGAGGATATCCACCAGAGGCGCCCCGAAACCGAGAAGAAAAATATCACGCATAATCTGCTTCCGGTAAATTATTTGCACTCAAATTCAGCAGCAGCACTCTGCAAATCTGCGACACGGTCGATTTTTTCCCACGGGAAAATATCTCTGCCGAAGTGGCCGTATGCGGCACTGTCACGGTATGACCATGTTGTGCCGGGATATTTGAGCTGCAAAGTTTCAACGATTGCTTTAGGTTTGAGGCTGAAACATTTACGGATGACTTTTTCCAGATCGGAATCTTTTTTGAGTTTTCCTGTTCCGTAAGTATCGACATTGATACTCAGGGGTTCTGCCACACCGATAGCGTAAGCGACCTGAATTTCACATTTTTTTGCCAGTTTGGCGGCAACGATATTTTTGGCGATATAGCGGCACATGTAAGCTGCGGAACGGTCGACTTTGGAGGGGTCTTTACCTGAAAAGGCACCGCCGCCGTGAGAACCGACTCCGCCGTAAGTATCAACAATGATTTTGCGTCCGGTCAAACCTGTATCGCCATGCGGACCGCCGATTTCAAAACGGCCGGTCGGATTGATGAAATAACGGATGTCATCATTAAGCAATTCAGCAGGAATGACCTCTTTGACGACCTGCTTGACCAATGCGGTCAAATCTTCGATCTTCATGTCAGGAGTATGCTGATGAGAAACAACGATGGATTCAATATGCTGCGGAACTCCGTTCTGATAATGGACGGAAACCTGACTTTTTGAATCAGGACGCAGGAAATAATATTTTTCGGGCTGACTTTTGCGAAGTTCTGCCAGACGCTCAACGATACGGTGAGCATAGATGATCGGAGCGGGCATAAATTCCTCTGTCTCATCAGAAGCATAACCGAACATCATCCCCTGATCTCCTGCACCCTGTTCAAAGGTGGCATTGGTTGCTTCGGTAACACCCTGTGAAATATCAGCGGACTGTTTGTGGATGGCAACCATGACTTTGGCATTGTCAGCGGAGAAACCGACATTGGCATCGACATAACCGATATCACGGACGACATCGAGAGCGACCTGCTGCCAGTTGACTTTGGCATTGGTGGTGATTTCACCGGAAATAACGATCAAATCGGTGGTGCAGAGAGTTTCACAGGCGACACGGCTGTCAGGGTCCTGCATCAGACATGCGTCCAAAATTGCATCGGAGATCTGATCTGAAACTTTGTCGGGATGGCCCTCTGAAACGGATTCGGAGGTAAAAACGTGATCTGTGGTAATCTTACTCATATAAAAATCCTCTTGGTTAATTACTTTTTACATAATACAAAAAATAGGACCTTTGGCAAGCCCTATTTTTCGTAAAAGTCTAAAAATTTGAGTCAGAAAAAATTAATTATCTTAAATTTTTACTTTTCAGTTGTTTGCTTTTTTGCGGGCGGGGAGCAACATACCGCGGCGGTTTTTGCCCCATGCCTCTTCATTGTTGCCGTCGACAGCGGGCTTGTCCTTGCCGCAGGAGAGAGTGCGGATTCTGGAACTGTCAACATTGGCATTGACGAGGTAATCACGAATCATATCAGCACGGCGCTGACCGAGTGAACGGTTGTATTCTTCAGTACCGCGCTGGTCGCAATGACCTTCGATGATGAGATAGAGAGAGTCATATTTATTGATATATGCTGCAACTTTATCAAGTTTTGCGGCTTCGGAGGGAGCCAGAGCATTTGAGTCATAAGCGAAATAGATGGTCGGGAAGTTGAGGTCGGCAAGAACTTCAAATTCACCGAGGGGGCTTTCGCCGAGGGAGTTGTCAGTGGCACTGCCGTCCCATTCACCGGGGGTGGCGGCAACTTCACTTGCTTCTGCGACATCGCTCATGGGGGAGA
>JAZRBX010000202.1:0-5014 GCA_045635285.1 Victivallaceae bacterium | reverse complement strand
ACATGGCTACGATCCGACTTTGCCCAATGTTCCAACTCTGAAACTTGCCAACGGCACCGCCGCCAATGACAAAAAAGGTACTCCCGAATTCGAAACTTCACTCTATGTTAGCGGCAATTTCGAGGGCGTCAATGCCAATGTCAATGTCGGCAAAAATGCTGAATTGACCATCGTCGGCAATATGACCGGTATCAACAAAGTTACCGTCGGCAAAGACAGTGAATTCAATGCCGCTTCAATCAGTGCTACTGAAAAGAACAATACTTTCACTTTCAACTCCGATGCAAAAGTTGAAGGTACTGTTGATTTCAGCTTCGGCAGCGATACTCTGAATCTCGGCGCTGATATCCGACTCACCACCGGTTCTATGAACTTCGGTGCTGATACCAACGGCAAAGACAAAGATAAGATCACATTCGCCAAGAATGCTGAACTCGTCGTCAACGGCAATATCGAAGGTCTTGAATCCGTTACCGGTAATGACAGCAACACCATTTACCTCAAGAATGGTGCAACAATAAATGGTAAAGATGCCGCAGATGTTGAAGATGTCAAAGGTCTTAACAAGGTCAATGTTGTTGAAGTCTTCGATAATATCAACGCAAGTGATATTGACGAAACTTTGAGTATCTACAATACTGCTGACATCTTTAAACTTACTGCCGGTCAGAAGTTGATTATTGACAGCGTTTCAGGCGGTTCTATCAAGATCTCCACCTGGAATGATGCCGACAAAGATTGGGCTCTGCTCACCAACACAACTATCCCGACCGGTGAAATCACCGGTATCGTTAAAGTTGAACTCGGTGAATTGAAAGAGGACAAAGTCGAATACGGTATCACTATCGCATAAGTTCAGGTAAGTAATACTTAAACTGATCATAAAACCGCACATCTTTCACGGATGTGCGGTTTTTTTATTGCCGGGATGGAAAAAATCAGAATTTGTGATATATTACAGAAAATGTTTTGAAAAGAAAGGAAACAGAATGATTAAACATATTATCCTCTGGAAACTCAAAGATGAGTTCAGCGATGATGAAAAAATCGAGATCCGCCGCGGCATAAAACAAGCCCTTGAAAGTTTGAAAGGGGGCGTCCCGGGATTGGTGGATATTCATGTGCAGGATGAGTTTCTGCCGACTTCAAATGCGGATGTCATGCTTGACAGTACCTTTGAAAGTTTTGAGGCTCTCAAAAATTATGCCGTTCATCCTGCGCATTTGGATGCCGCCAACCTTAAAGTAAGGCCTTTTACCGAAAAACGCATGTGTCTTGATTTTGAGATTTGATTTTTATGGGTATTTTGAGTTTGTGGCAGAATCTGCGGCTGACGGACAGACGGTCGCTTGCCCGCTGGAAAAAAAGGTATACACAACACTCGTTGTCGGCAGAGGAAAAAAAGATTTTTGAACAGAAAGTCGCTTCCTGCGCCGCACGCTCCCTTGTGCCTTTTTGCGAAAAACTCAAAATTTCTTACCCTGAAGATTTACCTGTTTCAAAACGCAAAGATGAACTTGTTGAAGCAATAAAAAATCATTCATGCGTGATAGTTTGCGGCTCAACAGGTTCGGGTAAATCCACCCAGCTGCCCAAAATCGCAATAGAGGCAGGAATGGGTAGAACCGGCCGTATCGGATGCACCCAGCCACGCCGTATCGCCGCACGTTCTCTGGCGGAACGGGTGGCACAGGAAATGAATACTCCTTTCGGCGATGGCGTCGGCAGTAAAGTTCGTTTTGAAGAAAAATGCAATGCCAATACCGTGGTCAAATTTATGACCGACGGAACATTGCTTGCCGAGAGCAAAAGTGATAAACTTCTGCTTGAATATGATTGTATTATTGTTGATGAGGTGCATGAACGCTCATTGAATATTGATTTCCTGCTGGGGCTGCTGAAAAATCTGCTTTTGAGCCGCCGCAATCTTAAACTTATTCTTTCATCGGCAACTTTGGAAGCGGAGAAACTTGCTGAATTTTTCCCTGACAGTAAAATCGTTGAGATAGAGGGGCGGCTTTATCCTGTGGAAGATTATTTCCTGCCGCCGGAGGAAGATGCTGATCTCGCATCCGCCATCGATATGGCTCTCGGAGAAATCGAAAAATTGGATGACGGCGGTGATGTGCTGGTGTTTCTGCCGGGTGAGCGTGAGATCCGCGAAATTGCAGATTCTTTGAATGTGCGTAAAAATTGGGAAATTCTGCCGCTTTACGGGCGTTTGTCAGGTCAGGAACAGCAGAAAGTTTTTAAGCGCGGCAGCAGACGGAGAGTTATTCTTTCCACCAATGTCGCTGAAACTTCTTTAACTCTGCCGAATATCCGCTATGTGATCGATTCCGGATTGGTACGCAGAAGTGCGTATAACGCTTCGACAGGCATACAGGAGTTATCGACAGTTTTCGTCAGCAAAAGTGCGATCATGCAGAGGAGGGGACGCTGCGGCCGTTTGAGCAACGGAGTCTGCTTTCATCTCTACAAGGAGGAAGACTGGGTGAGTGCGCCGGAGTTTACAACTCCTGAAATTTTGCGTAGTTCATTGAGCGGAGTTATTCTGCAAATGGCGTATTTGAATTTGCCGCCTTTGAGTGATTTCCCGATGCTTGACAAACCGAATATCGGTGCGGTAAGATCGGGAGAACGTATGCTTCGTGAAATCGGGGCTCTTGACAATGAGAATAAAATTACCAAACTTGGTCTGGAACTTGCGGAAATTCCGCTTGATCCGCATCTTGGCAGGATTCTGATTGAGGGAGAGAAACGCAAAGTCCTTGATGAAGCGATCGTATGCAGTGCGTTTTTGTCGATAGTTGACCCCAGAGAAAGACCGTTTGACAAACAGCAGCAGGCGGATACTGCTCACAAAAAATTTAAAGATGAAAGTTCTGATTTCAGCACGATCATAAATTTGTGGTGTGAGACTGAAAAAAATTCATCTTCCAACGGAGCTTTGCGCCGCTTCTGCAAAGATAATTTTCTGAATTACCGCCGTATGCGTGATTGGCGTAATCTGGTTGAAGAATTGACTCTGGATGCGATCGGCAGAGAAAAGGATTTATGCGGGGAGGTCGATTTTGAAAAGTTTGACCGTGAGAATTTTCATATTGCGATTCTTGCCGGACTTCCCCGCAATCTCGGACATTGGAACGCTGAAAAGCGTGAATACGAGGATATGCAGGGGCGTAAATTTCAATGTTTTCCGTCATCGGCAATGGCAAAATTGAAAAAGAAACCTGACTGGATATTATTTTTTCATCTGCTTGAAACTAAAAATATTTATTCTCTTTTCAATGCGGAGATAAATCCTGCTTATTTGCTGACGACTTCTCCGCAGCTTTTGAAAAAAAGTTATTCCGCTGTTTCATTCAATCCTGCCAATGGTTTTGTTTATGCGCTTGAGAAACAGACTTTCGGACGCCATGTGATCCAAAGCGGCAAAAGAGTGCATTACGGCGCGGTAAATCCTCCGGAGGCAAGAAAAATTTTCATCCTTGAGGCTCTCGCCCGCGGAAATGTAGAGAAAAACGGCTCATGGACGGACAATTATATTCAGAAATACCGTGAACTGCGCCGTTTGGAGAAATGTTTGCGGCGTGAAGATTTGCTGGTCGATGAGCAGACTTTGTGTGAATATTTTGAAAATAATCTGCCGAAAAATTGTTATTCCGTCAAAAATCTGCTGAAAAATTTTGCTCATGACCGCAAAGATTATACTCCTTTGCAAGCTTCTGATTTCGGAGTTCATGCGCCGGAGGTACCGGCAGGGGATTTTCCGTCTTATTGGCGTTTTGCTTCTTATCGTTGGAAACTTGTTTACAAATTTGAACCAGGCGATGACGATGACGGTGTAACTGCACTCATCCCGGAAAAGGAATTGAATGAATTGCCTGCCGTCCGTACCGAACATCTCGTGCCGGGGTATATCGCTGAAAAAACGGAGCGTTTCTGGCGCGCTTTGCCCAAAGAACAACGCAAAATGCTTCAACCTTTCAATGAATCTCTGGAACTTTTCATGACTTATTATCGTGAGCGTGAATTTTTGCGTGATATGCCGTTTCGTGAGGTTTTGCGTGATTATCTGCGTGAGATGCACGATATTGATGTTGATGCAAATGAGTGGCAGCATGTCGAACTGCCTGAATTTCTGCAAATGAAAATCGCCGTCCTTGATGAGCGGGGCAGGGTGCGCCGCATTGTGCGTGAACTTGAGGATAACCGCAATCATCGCATGGGACAGTTGACCAATACCAATCGCAAACATGAAAAATTTACGGAATTTCCTCCGCAAGGTGTGCCTGAAAACATTTCAGTCGGCCCTGACCACAGCGGTTTCGGTGCTTTGACCGATGAAAAAGACGGCACTGCGGTTCGCTTTTTCATTAAGGAAAAAGAGGCTCTGAATCAGCATGCACAAGGTTTGGTGCGGTTATTCATCCTCGAAGAAAACGGCTTGATCCGCAATCTTCTCCGCTCGGTTTCTTTTGAAAAAAATGTGCTTCTGACCTTGTTTATTGACTACGGAGATTACAAAAATCATATAATTGAAAATGCCGTTTTCAATACTTTCAACGGTGCGGAAAATGTTTGGAATGTCCGTAATGTTGCCGCTTGGAAGAATCTCAAAGCGGCAATTCGTGAAAATATTTATCAATCACTGATGGATGAACTTGAAAAAGTCAGGCAATGTGCCTCGCTGACAGATGATATAAAACATTTCTGCCGCCGTACCCGTGGCGGTGAAACTTCTAAAAATGAGGTTGAAATGCAGCTCGATTTTTATTTTGCTGAGGGTTTTCTGCACCGCCGCTTGCTCTGGCAGGAGATCCCACGCTATCTGAAAGCCCTCAAAATCCGTGCAGACAAAATGGCTGGAGACATTTACAAAGATCGTGAAAAAGCATCCGCCATCTGCTCCGAAATCAATGATTTTTACAGCCGTAATGCCGCTGAAATTTGTGCCGATGAACACCTCTTTTGCAAATATCTTGACTTTGAAGAACGCAAGATAAGAATA
>JAZRBX010000201.1:0-3944 GCA_045635285.1 Victivallaceae bacterium | reverse complement strand
AAAACAGTAAAGATGATTGTTCTCGAATATTTTAAAGATGTGTGTTTTAAAAGCGTCTTGATTATTTTACTGCTCAGTCTGTATTTTGTAATGCTTGGAGGTTTGATGCATTTGATGTCAAATTTTCTCCGCAAAAAATTTGCAGATGTTTTCGGACCCAAAACATATATCTATCTGACGGCACCGGGGGGGATGGTGCATGAATCGGGGCATGCTTTGTTCTGTCTTGTTTTCCTGCATAAAATATTGGAAATGAAACTTTTTTCTCCGGATTTGTATGTGATTGAAAAGGTTGTCAATCTCGGCGGATTTGTAATTATGCAGATAAGCAGCATTTTGATGTTTATATTTTTATTCAGCATCCTTTTTGGTTTTTTTGCAGCTTTGCGTAAACGCCGAACTGCGTAATTTTTTTTAATTTGAGGGAATAGAATGACTTTAGCGGCATTTTTATTGATAGTTACTTCGATTGTCATGCACAGTTTGTGGCATTTTTTAAGCAAAAGCAGCGGCAAGCCGTCGTTTGCTTTTTTCAGTATTTTTTCGTTTTCACTTTTCTGTACACTGCTGCCGTTGGCCTTGTGTTCGGGGTATGTCGGCAGAATCCCGTGGGAAGTTGCCAAATTTGCAATCGCCGGAGGCTTATGCGGGGCATTGTGTGATGCCGGATTGATCTATGCCTATAAATATTCTGATATTTCTCTGGCGTATCCGACGGCGAGGGCATTGCCGGTATTTTTTACACTGCTGCTGACCACGGTGTTTCATTGGGGCAAAAGTTTAAGTGCGGTAACTTTTGCGGGGATGCTGATAATTTTTGCAGGCTGTATGATGATGGCTTTTTCCAATGACAAAAATTCCATGAGCGCAGGAGAAAAAGTGGCTTTTATCCGCAAGGCTCTGCCGGGGATCATGATTGCAGCATGTTCGACTACGGCTTATACTGTAATCGACAGTTTTGGTATCAATGCGATGATGAAATTTGCACAGGGAAGCAATCCTCTGCTTGCGGCGTCGGCGTATTCATTGACCAGAGAGCTTCCGGCGACGATAATTTTAAGTTTGTGTGCATTTATCCGTTTTTTGTGCGGCAGGGACAGGGGGGCATTTACTTCTCTTGTAAAAAGTTATCACAGTTATCTTGCGGGATTTTCTGCGGCGGGGGCATATTTGCTGATATTGATCGCCATGAGCAAGGTCAGCAATGTAAGTTATGTGCAGTCGTTCCGGCAGTTGAGTCTGCCGTTCAGTGCATTTCTCGGCTGGTATTTTCTGAAAGAAAAGATAACTCCTTTCCGCTGGGCGGCATTGGCGACGATCATGGTCGGGCTTTTTGTTGCGGTGATATGATATGCTGATACTCAAAAATTCCACACAGGCAGAAACATGGGCGAAAAATTCCCGCTTCCTCGGGGAGGCATTTCCCGTTTCAAGTGCGGAGGAGGCAAAATCTCTCTGGCAGTACCGCAAACAGACTTATGATAACGGCGGACATATCGTTTATGCTTTCGCAGTCGGGCTGCAGCAGAATATCCTCGGCTGTTCCGATGACGGAGAACCTGCCGGAACTGCGGGGCGTCCTGTCCTTGCAGTTTTGAAAGGGAGCAATATTACCAATATCATGATAACAGTCGCCCGCTGGTTCGGCGGCACGAAACTCGGTACAGGCGGTCTGGTCCATGCTTATACGGAAGCGGCACAGGCGGCATTGCTTGAGGTTGAAACAGTTGAACTCGTGCCGATGAGCCGCTTGAAATTTAAAGTTTCTTATGCGATGTATGAAATAATCAGAAATAAACTTGCAGCGTACGGTTTTGTGATTCTGTCGGAGGATTTTGCAGAGGAGATCGCAATAGAGGGGGAGATTTGCACCGATGCGGCGGAAGATTTGCAGAATGAGCTGAAAAATATCAGCAACGGCAGAATATGTGTGCAGAAAGTATGATTTTTGCAGAAATATTGAGTTTTTTTCTTGCATTTATTTTTTTCAGTGATAAATTTTCTCTATTATGAAAAAAGAAAATTCTCCAATCATTATCATCGGTCATAAAAATCCCGATACCGACAGCGTAAGTGCAAGCTGCGCACTTGCTGAATTTAAGAGACGCTGCGGCGATCGGAACGTTTCTGCATGCCGCTGCGGCATGGTCGGTGAAAGAACTGAATATCTTTTCAAACGCTTCAATACTCCTTTGCCTGCGCTTAAGCAGGATGTTTATCCGAGAGTCAGAGATATTCTGCTGGAGGAAAATTTTTCCGTGTGTGAAAATGAGGCGTTGTTTTTCGCACTTGACAAACTTAATAAACTGCTCGTTTCCCGCCTCCCTGTCGTCGATGAAAAAAGACGCTACAAAGGTATGCTTTCTCTGTTTTCCATGCTTGGTTCGATTTTGCAGAATGCCGGTGAGGATTCCAACGGTATGACAGGGAGAAATGTTTTTTCATCCCTCGATTTGATAATCAAAGTGCTTGAAGGTGAAGCAGTAAGCCTTTTCAACAGCAAACAGGAACAGGATTTTTCCGTGTATGTGGCGGCGATGAATGTGGAAAGTTTCAGGGAGCATGTTCCTTATCAGGACCCGCAATCACTGGCAATCATTGTCGGCGACCGTACAGATATTCATTTGCAGGCGATAAATCTCGGTATAAGGCTGATTATCGTTACCGGGGCGAAAGAGGTTGACCCATTGGTGATTCAGCTTGCAAAAGAACGCAGTATTTCCATAATCCGCACTCCGTTTGATTCGGCAACGGTCGTCCGCCGTTTGAAATTTTCAACACCGGTGCGTCAGCTTATGAAAAATGATATTGCCTGTTTCCGTCTGGATGATTGTTTGAAAGATATTAAACATACAGTCATGTCTGACAGCGACGATATTTTCCCGGTCGTCAACCGCAACGGTGAACTTTGCGGCTGTTTCAATCGTACCGACTTCGGCAGAGGCGGCGAAAACTGTCGTCTGGTGCTGGTGGATCATAATGAATTCGAACAGAGTGTGGAGGGGGTTTATGATGTCAATGTCATAGAGATCGTGGACCATCACCGTTTCAATATGCCGCCGCAGAACTCTCCGATACGCATTACTTGTGATATTGTCGGCAGTACTTGTACTTTGATTGGCGAAATGTTTGAAAGCCGCCGCATGTCGATACCGAAAAATATTGCAGGTATCATGCAGGGCGGGATCATTTCCGATACCTTGCTTCTGCGTTCCCCCACCAGCAGTGAAAGAGATCGCCGCATGTTGGAAAAACTTGAAAAAATTTCCGGAGTCGATTCCGAGGAACTTATGCATGAAATATTCAAAATCGGTTCAGTCATCTCCAAAAATGAACCTGAACAACTTTTCCTTGCCGACTCAAAAAATTTCAATCATCTGGACAAATTCAATTTCACCATATCGCAGGTTGAAGAGGTCAGTTTTGATGAGTTTTACGCCCGTCAGGAAGTTTTGCTGGCGGCGGCAGGAGAATTTCAGAAGAAACGCCGTCTGGACTTTTTCGGACTTCTCGTTACCAATGTGGAGCAGGAAAATTCAATACTCCTTGCCGTAGGCAGACCGGAGATACTGGAAAATATCCCGTTCCGCAAACTCGGTGAAAATCTTTACGATCTGCCGGGAGTTTTGAGCCGCAAAAAGCAGCTCCTGCCGCAGATTTTGAAATTGCTTGATTCATTATCTTAATTTATAAAGAAAGGATAATTTTATGGCAGAACCCCGTATCAACAATCTTCTCCGACGGATGTTGGAGCAGGGCGGTTCCGACTTGCATCTTTCCGTCGGTATGCCGGCAAAATTCCGTGTTCACGGCGGCATCCATCCCGCGGATGACCATATCATCGACGCCGCAGAAATGGAGCAGATGCTTCGAGAAATCTGTCTGCCTGAATGGCGATGGGACGATTATCTGGAACGGCACGATCTGGACTTTGCCCATGAAAT
>JAZRBX010000200.1:0-8890 GCA_045635285.1 Victivallaceae bacterium | reverse complement strand
ATGCCGCATAAAGAGCCGCTCCGGATGAAATACCTGCAAGTATCCCCTCTTCTTTTGCAAGCCTTCTTGCCGCATTGCCCGCATCCTCCGCTGAAACTTGGATTATCTCATCAAAAAGTTCAACTTTGGCAACTGCGGGGACAAAATTCGCTCCGATACCCTGCAATTTGTGAGCATTTGCCCTGCCGCCGGAAAGCACCGGGCTTGCATCAGGCTCAACTGCAATGATTTTCACATCGGGATTATATTTTTTCAAACACTCCGCAACTCCGGTGATCGTGCCGCCTGTTCCGACACCTGCAACAAAAGCTGCCACTTCACCGTCCGTATCCCGCCAAATCTCTTCGCCTGTGGTACTTACATGAGCTTCCGGGTTGGACGGATTTTCAAACTGCTGGGGAATCCATGCACCGGGATTGGCATTTTTGATCTCTTCGGCTTTGGCGATTGCCCCCGACATGCCCTCTGCGCCGGGGGTCAGAACGATCTCCGCACCGTAAGCACCGAGAAGCAGACGGCGTTCCATACTCATTGAATCGGGCATGGTAAGGATAAGTTTGTAACCTTTGACCGCCGCCGCGATCGCCAAACCGACACCGGTATTGCCGCTGGTAGGTTCAATAATAAGTCCGCCTTTGCCGAGCAGACCCTTTTTTTCAGCGTCTTCGATCATAGCGATACCGACACGGTCCTTGACTGAACCGCCGGGGTTGAAAAATTCGACCTTTGCCAGCAGTTCAGCTTTACTGTTATTCAACTTATTAATGGCGACAAGCGGTGTATTGCCGATCGTTTCAAGGATATTTTTCCTGATATTTGCCATAAATCCCCCTTACGGAATCAATGAACAGCGATAAGTTCCACTTCGACCAATGCGCCTTTGGGCAATGATGCGGCGGCAACACAGCTACGAGCGGGCTTGGAAACGAAATATTTTTCATAGACAGCATTGAATTCAGCAAAATATGCCATATCGGAAAGGAAACAGGTTGTTTTGACAACTTCATCAAAAGTATATCCCGCAGCTTCAAGTACAGCGGCAAGATTTTTCATAACCTGTTCAGACTGGGTTTTGATTTCAGAGGGGACGAGAGTGCCGCTGGCAGGGTCAAGAGCGATCTGACCTGATGTATAAAGTGTATCACCGACTTTGATCGCCTGTGAATAAGGACCGACTGCAGCGGGAGCGTTGGATGTGGAAATGATCTCTTTTTTCATAATATACCTCTTTTTGTTTAATTATTCATCGACCGAATATCCTGCATTGCGCAGGGCGGTGCGTATTTCTTCAAGATGAGCAAAATCCCTTGTTTCCATGGCAATTTGCAAAAAACAACCGTTGATATCATTGTTGATATTGCCTCTGGCATGATTTACACTGACGACATTGGCTCCGAGAGATGAAACAATAGAGCTTACTCTGGTAAGTTCACCGGGACGGTCAAGCAGTTCAATATTAAGTTCCGACTTGCGTCCGCTGGAAACCAGACCGCGGTTGATAACACGGGAAAGAATGGTTACATCAATATTTCCGCCCGATACCAGACATACGGTTTTTCTGCCTTTTACCGGAAGTTTATGCGCCAGCAATGCGGCAAGTCCCGTGGCACCTGCACCTTCGGAAATAAGTTTCTGCCCTTCAAGCAAAGTCAGAATTGCCGCCGCGATCTCATCATCCGTAACAGTAACAATATCATCCAGATACTTGCTGCAAAGTTCAAAGGTAAGTTCACCAGGCTTCTTCACGGCAATACCGTCAGCAAAAGTTTTCACCACCTTGCCGCAAACGATTCTGCCTGCATGATAACTGTCGCACATTGCAGGTGCACCTGCCGCCTGAACTCCGAAAACCTGACAGTTCGGATTCAAAGTTTTGACCGCCATACTGACACCTGCGGCAAGTCCGCCGCCGCCGATCGGGATGATCACCGCCTCGGCAGAGGAAATATCTTCAAGCATTTCCAAACCGATAGTACCCTGACCTGCAATAATATCTTCATCATCAAAAGGATGCACAAAAACCGCACCTGTGCGTTCAACCTCCTCACAGGCGGCGGCATAGGCATCATCATAAATACCGTCAACCAGAACGACTTCCGCGCCATAACGTTTGGTAGCTTCAACTTTTGAAATGGGCGCGGTACTCGGCACAAAAATTTTAGCCTTGATATTATTTGCCTGTGAGCCGAGGGCGACGCCCTGTGCGTGATTACCGGCGGAGCATGCGACAACACCGCGTTTTTTGTCCGCATCGGAAAGTTTGGCGATTTTGTAATACGCTCCGCGAACCTTGAAAGAACCGGTTATCTGCAAGTTTTCAGGCTTGATATAAACTTCCGTATCCAGACTGAATCTCGGAGCATGGATCAGAGGTGTATGTCGCAAAACCGGAGAAAGCACTTTGCGTGCATCGTAAAATTTGTCTATTGTAAGCATTTCAATTCAAACTCCCGTTCATAAAAAATTTCAAAGCATTCTGTATTTGCTCATTCCAGAAACCCCATTCATGAGTACCGGCTTTTTCAATATAAGTGTGAGGATAACCGACAGATTCCAGATGGTTGCGGAATCTGATATTGCCCTGATAGAGGAAATCTTCCGTGCCGCAAGCAAGGAAAATGTCGGGGCGGTCGGGAGATTTTACAGTTTTGGAGGCAAGAGCGAAAATATCATCATCTGAACCTGTCAGATTGTCGGGATCATGGAAAATCGCTTTGCGTTCAACTTCTCCGAAAAGTCTGTTCACTCCGTCCTGAATATCGGCAACCGAACTGAATGCTGCGATTTTACTGTATCTTTCCGGCATTTCCAAACCGATGGCAAGTGCTCCGTATCCGCCCATGGAAAGACCGCAAATAAATCTGCTTTCGCGTTTCGGGTCGGCAGGAAAAGTGTTTTCCACAAACTCCGGCAGATCGATCGTAATGAAATCCTTGTATCTTTCGCCGCATGCCTTGTTGCGGTAAAAACTTCTGCCGCCGTCAGGCATAACAATAATACATTCATAAGAAGCCGCAAAAAGTTCAATAGAAGTGCGTCTGGACCAGATACTGTGGTCATCGGAAAGACCATGAAGCAGATAAATCACCGGAAAAAGTTTTTTGTCTGAATGCATTTGAGCGATTCCGATATTGGAACTTGTATTCTGCGGCACAATCACATTGATATTAACGCATTTGCCGAGAGATTGAGAAAAAAAACCACATTGACAGAAAGCGGGCATATTAAACCACCTTTTTTACAGTTAATAAAATCAAAGTAGTATAATATACAATAATTTTTTCTTTTTGCAAATCACACTGTTTCCAAAGTAGCAAGATAGTTACAGCCTTTCTTCCGGTGGACTTGCCGCACCATCCGGGAAAAAATAATATAATTATCTCTTTGCAACGGAGGACAAGGCGTATAAAAAAATCCTGTTTTCTTAATTTTTTGCACCCGATACTGTTTGCTTTTTTCTCAAACAGAGTTTATATTTCCAATATATCAATAAAAACAAACCCTTTTGGGCATTTTTTTAAACAGGTGAATTATGAGAGAAAAAATCCTTATCAACAAAAAATGGCACTTCCTCGGCGAAGTTCCTGAATACGCTTTCGTAACCTCAAAAGCAGGTTCATACCTCTCCGCTAAAACTGAACGGCTCCAATGGGGAGCCGGGCATTACCGCCATGTAGATATGCCGGGGCACTGGGACCTCATCAATGAATTGTCTGCAGAAAAATGGAAAATCGTCAATCTGCCGCATGACTATATCGTTACTCAGACTCCCGATCCCAATCAGGCGATGTCGCTCGGATTTTTCAAATATCATGACGCATGGTACAGAAAACATTTTACTGTCGATGAAGCCGATCGCAATAAACGCATAACTGTTTATTTTGAAGGTGTTACAGGAAATTCTGATATTTATCTCAACGGCTGTTTCATGCATCACAGCAGTTCAAGTTACGCTTCTTTTGAGGTCGATATTACAGATATTGTCCGTTTCGGTGAAGACAATGTGCTGGCTGTTTACATCAAACCCGATGCACAGGAAGGCTGGTGGTATCCCGGCGGCGGAATTTACCGCAATGTCTATTTGATCAAAACTGCCAAATGTGCAGTTGATCTTTACGGAGTTTTTCTCCCAGTTGAAAAACTGGAAAACAATGACAACTGGAAAGTTCCGGTCGAAGTCGAAACTTTCAACATTGATTATCAGGACAAAGATTTTGATATCCTCTGCGAAATCTTCGATCCCGACGGCAAATTCGTAACTTCAATGAATTTCAAAGGCTCAACCCCCGCCCGCGAAAAATCTATCGCCAAATGCGAAACAATTATCCAAAATCCCGCTCTCTGGGATCTTGATACCCCCATCCGGTACACCGCCAGAATTTCTCTCTCCGATGCCGACGGAGTTTTCGATACTTACGAACAGAAATTCGGCTTCCGCACAATCAAATGGTGCAGCAAAAATGGTTTCTACCTCAACGGCAGAAATATCAAACTCAAAGGGGTCTGTGTGCATCAGGACTTCGGCTTGACCGGCAAGGCTCTGCCGTACAACATCGCACATTATCAGATGAAACTTTGCAAAGACATGGGCGCAAACGCTTTCCGTGCCGCTCACTATATGCCGCACGAAGCGATCATGGATGCCTGCGATACACTCGGTATCATGGTCATGGACGAGAATCGGCGCTTTGAAAGCAACGAAGAAAACCTGAAACACCTCGAAGCACTTATCAAACGCGACCGCAACCGCCCATCCGTCATTATCTGGTCAACCGGCAATGAAGAAATGGTTTATCACTGTCTGGAACAGGGACACAATATCCAGCTTGCCATGGCTCACCATATACATAAATTCGACAAAACCCGTCCGGTTACCTGCGCTATGACCAATATCCACCAGACAACTATGCAGAAAGTCTGCGAAGTTATCGGTTCAAATTACCGCATGCAGCATGCTGATATGATTCACGAACAAAATCCCGACACTCCGTATTTTTCCAGCGAAAATACCGCTGTCCCCTCGGTCAGAGGACATTATTACGGCGACTGTGCGGAAAGTGGTTTATACGACGCCCGCGACCGCTTCGTGAATTTCCTCGGAGAAAAAGGCGGCAGAGAAAATACATGGAAAATGATCATGGAACGCCCGTGGATGGCAGGCGGTTTTCAATGGACAGGCATTGAATACAGAGGAGAAGCCGTTTGGCCGAGGATTGGTTCCATTTCAGGTGCGATCGATCTCTTTTTGCAGAAAAAAGACGCCTTCTATCAAAACCTCTCCCTCTGGGGGGAAAAACCGATGATCCATCTGCTGCCGCATTGGACTCATGACGGCTTTGAAGGAAAAAATATCAATGTCTGGGGCTATACAAATTGCGAAGAAGCAGAACTTTTCCTCAACGGCAAATCTCTCGGCAGAAAAAAATGCGAACCCTATACCCATTTGGAATGGGATGTCGTTTACGTCCCCGGCAGAATCGAAATCGTCGGCTACAACAACGGCGAAAAATGCGCCTCAAAATATTATGAAACATGCTCCGAAGCAGTCAAACTTGTCTTTGAACTTGACACTCCCGAACTTAACGCCAACAGTCAGGATGTGGCACTTGTTTCATGTATTGCATTTGACGCCGAAAACCGTGAAGTTCCCTTGAGCGGTATCGAAGTCGATTTCAGCACTTCCGGAGCAGGTCATATCGTCGGTACCGGTTCCTCCAATACCGACCATGTGCCCGTCGATTCTCTCTCCAGAAAAATGTTCAACGGCAGAATCAGCGTCGGCGTCATCTGCCACGAAAGCACAGAAGATACAACTTTCACCCTCTACGCCAGCTGCCCGACTCTCAAAAATGCCGTCATCGAGGTAAAAACCAAAGGCTGCCCCGAAGATAAATTAATGAAATAAAAAAAATACGGCTGCTGCAAAACTTGAAAAAGATGTAGCAGCCTTTTTTTTCATGAGACTATACCCCGTGAAACCACGCAGCCGGGGACGCCTGTGTTTTGTGTGCAAAACACTATACACTCCCTCAATTTTTTCAAAATATCATATTACTTTTCGCAATATTCAGGGAGAGATTGGGTATATTCGACGAATGATTTTTTATAGCGTTCAGCGTATGATTTGCTGAAACTTTTGATCATATATCCGCGATAACGCTGAACTTTGGTTTCCGCATCCTGAAAAATAAATTTAATGCGGTTAACGAGAGCAATTTCAAAGTTTTCAAGCATATCTTCCTCCCGCATCAAAGGGTCGATACCTTTGGGGGCCGTATAAAAACTTTTGGAACTTGAAGCGGTCTGCATGTATTCTTTGGCTTTGATCATGCGCGCCCAGATACCAAGCAGATTACGGATATTTTTCTGCAGGAAAAGGTATTGTTCCTCTCTGCTGACGGTATCGGGACTTGAGAGGATATTGATGATTGCATTTGTATCCTGAATCGACAGATCGAGAATTCCCATCATATTAAGGCAGACTTTGGACTGTTCAGATTCTTTTTTGGCAAAAATATCTGACTTTGAAAGTTTATGCGCCATATCATAAGCGGCATCCCGCCTGCCCATCATGGACGGCATATTGACTTTGGTAATAAAGTCGCCGACGATGCGGGTCTTTGATTTCGGGGTGATGCCGAGGGCATCTCTCAATCGGCTCAATCCGTCAGTAAAACTCATTTTATTTCCTTGCGTTGAGAATAAATCAAAATACATGAAAGTTATAAAAACAACTTTCATGTATTCAAAAGTTTTAAATTATTTTCCAAGTTTCGGAAAAATCTCTTTTTGAGTACGGTTTTTCTCAAAAACAGAAGCAATGGCAAGAAGTTTTTCTTCTTCCAGAGCGGGGGCAATAAACTGCATACCGATCGGCATTCCGCTGTCAGCATCAACACCCAGCGGAACACTGATACCGCAATTGCCGGAAAGATTGAGAGCGATGGTGAAAATATCAGAAAGATACATGCTCAAAGGATCGCTCTTGTCGCCGAATTTGAATGCGACATCAGGAGTTACAGGGGTGAAAATTACATCACATTTCTCTGCGGCTTCAGTAAAGTCTTTGCGAATAAGCGTGCGGACCTTCTGGGCTTTGAGATAATATGCGTCATAATAACCGCTGGACAGCACATAAGTTCCGAGCAGGATGCGGCGGCGGACCTCTTCACCGAAACCCTGACCTCTGCTTTCAAGATAAGTTTCAAGCAGATCTTTATCAGGCACACGCTGACCGTAACGGATA
Organism: Victivallaceae bacterium; assembly: GCA_045635285.1. Lineage (GTDB taxonomy): Bacteria > Verrucomicrobiota > Lentisphaeria > Victivallales > Victivallaceae > RGIG5270. Next base: position 1,644 of record JAZRBX010000200.1, on the reverse strand, counting down.
CCGTCAAAGCGGGCGAGATTGGCACTTGCCTCTGCGGTGGCGATGATATAATAAACTGCAACTGCGTATTTGGTATGCGGCATATCGACTTCGACGAGTTCAGCACCGAGTTCTTTCAGAATGCGGAGAGCCTCATCGCAGCCTTTTTTCATGGCATCGCTCATACCGGGAGCTTCAAAATACTGTTTGGGGATACCGACTTTGACCCCCTGCAAATTTGCGGGAGCGTTTTTGACGGCATCGACATATTTTGCGGCTTTAACCGGCAGAGTGGTTGAATCCATTTCGTCCTTGCCTGCGACAGCTTCAAGAATGATCGCACTGTCTTCGACATCCTGGGTCATCGGACCGATCTGATCCAGACTGGAGGCAAAAGCGACCAATCCGTTGCGTGAAACAAGTCCGTAGGTCGGTTTCAAACCGACAATACCGCAAAATGCGGCAGGCTGACGGATCGAACCGCCGGTATCAGAACCGAGAGCGGCAGGAACGAAACGGGCGGCAACTGCGGCGGCAGAACCGCCGGATGAACCGCCGGGGACCCGGTCAAGGTCAAACGGATTGCAAGTTTTGTGGAAAGAACTGTTTTCGCAGGAACTTCCCATTGCAAATTCATCCATATTCAATCTGCCGAAAGGAATAAAGCCTTTTGCTTTCAAACGTTTTACAACAGTCGAATCATAAGGAGAAACGACATTTGAAAGGATTTGAGAAGCAGAAGCGATATAATCACCTTTGACGCTGATACAATCTTTGATACCGATAAGGATACCGTCATAGGGAGAAAGTTCCTTGCCCTCTGCACGGCGTTTGTCGGCAGCTTCCGCATCTTTGCGTGCGGCTTCACGATCTATACGGATGAATGCGCCGATCTGCGGTTCGAATTCATCAATGCGTTTGAGGAAATCATCAAGCAGCTGAACGGCAGTTACTTTGCCGGAAGCAAGCAATTCTGCCAGTTCATGAATGGTTGAATGCTGAAAATCCATATCAGTTGCTCCCTTCTCCGGGGAGAACCCTCGGCAATTTGATAGTTTCAGAACGGACAAGTTCAGGTGCATTATCCAGCAGAACTCTGCCGTAAGGTTCGGAAATTTCGTCCTCACGGATGACATTGGTCAGAGGAGCTGCGTGAGCAGTCGGCTCAATGCCGCTGACATCGAGTTCATTGAGTTCGCTGATGTATGAAAGGATGGCTTCCATATCTTTCTGGAGTTTTTCGACCTGTGATTCGTCCAGTTTCAAACGGGCGAGATCTGCCACATAACGGACATCGATAGAATTTTCAGCCATGATGAATAACCTTATGCTTTTTCGCAGGTGAGAGTTTTGCTGACCAGATCGCAAACTTCGGAGGGACCGAAATACTGGATGGGACCGGGATAAACATAAGCGGTTTCAACAGCCCATTTATCGCGGTTGGCGGCGAAGAAAGCGAAAGGTTTGCCGTCGAGTTCGACGAGAGCTTTTTTGATAACGGGTTTATCATGGCCGTGACGGCGTTCGATGTTCATCATCATGGTGATCGGAATACCGCCGGCGATCCATTCATCGGATTTTTTGATATTGTTGCGGACGCTGGACATGTAACCGGTTTTGCCGGCGCCGATCAGAGCAGCGGCATTGAAACCGAGGCTGTAGCAG
>JAZRBX010000199.1:0-3095 GCA_045635285.1 Victivallaceae bacterium | reverse complement strand
AAAATTGAGGGGTTTGGGGTATAGTGTTTTGCGAAAGCAAAACACGGCAATACCCCAATGTGGCGAAGTCCGGCGGAAGATTTGATTCATCATTCCTCAGCGTTCCACCCGCTTTTAAATGCGGAAGGATGAAGCGAAAATTCCGCCGAAAAACAGCCCGACACCACCACCGCCGCCGGACATCACGCGCCAGCGTAACATCGCCCCGGGTCGTACCCGGCTGCGGGGTTTCAGGGGGCGCAATCAGCCCCCTGAAAAAAACAAAGCGGATGTAACGCGGGGGCGCAGTCAGCCCCCTGAAAAAAAATAAAGGCGGGTGGAACGCGGGGCGCAGCCAGCCCATCGAAAAAAAGCTCTCTCCATATCGGAAGCAAAGTTGAAATTAAAAACTTTGTATTAAAAACGGACAGATTTCAAAGGTATTCTTTCAGATAGTGTCCGGTATATGATTTTTTGCATTGTGCGATTTTTTCGGGGGTACCGGAAGCGATTATTTCTCCGCCTTTATCGCCGCCCTCCGGTCCGAGGTCTATCACATGATCGGCGCATTTTATTACATCCAAATTATGTTCGATGACTAACACGGTATTACCTTTATCCCGCAGAGAGAAAAGGACTTTCAAAAGCTGTTTGATATCGGCGAGGTGCAAACCTGTTGTCGGTTCGTCAAGAATATATACGGTATGACCTTTGGGCATTCTTGACAGTTCAGCTGCAAGTTTGATACGCTGTGCTTCACCGCCGGAAAAAGTTGTCGCACTCTGACCGAGTTTGATATAACCGAGTCCGACGTCCTGCAAAGTTTTGAGTTTGCGTTTCAAGGGTGCGATATTATCAAAAAATTCCACTGCCTGATTGATAGTCATATCCAGGACTTCGGCGATGTTGCGTTTTTTGTATTTAATAGCGAGGGTATCTTTATTGAAACGCTTACCGCCGCATTCACTGCATTCGACATAGACATCGGAGAGGAACTGCATTTCAATTTTCTTGATACCGTCGCCTTTACATGCCTCACAGCGGCCGCCTTTGACATTGAAGCTGAAGCGACCGGATTTAAAACCGCGCATTTTTGATTCCGGCAAAGCCGAAAAAAGGTTGCGTATCGCAGTGAAAGCATCGGTATAAGTTGCAGGATTTGAACGGGGGGTACGGCCGATCGGGCTTTGATCTATGACGATTGCCTTATCGACATTTTCCAAACCTTTGACACATTCACAATCTCCGACGGGCAAATCTTTTATTTTCTGATGATGATTCAATGCCCTGACCAGGATACCGTTGACAAGTGAACTCTTGCCGGAACCTGAAACACCGGTAATACAGCAGAATGTGCCGAGCGGAATCTCTGCCGTAATATTTTTAAGATTATGGAACGAAGCATTTTTGACAGTAAGAAACTTACCGTTGCCTTTCAATCGTTCCGCAGGAACTTCAATTTTTTCTCTGCCCGCCAGAAAATCTCCCGTAAGCGACCGTGGAAATGACGGCAGTTCAGCGGCAGTTCCCTCCGCCACGATTTCACCGCCGAGCACTCCTGCTTTCGGTCCGAGATCGATTACATGATCGGCACGGCGGATGGTATCAAGGTCATGTTCAACGACGAGGACGGTATTGCCTATATCGCGCAGTTTTTCCAAAGTATCAAGGAGTTTGTCATTATCTCTCTGATGCAGACCTATCGACGGTTCATCAAGAATATAAAGCACACCCATAAGTCCGCATCCGAGTTGAGTTGCAAGTTTGATACGCTGTGCCTCACCGCCGGAAAGCGTACTTGAAACACGGTCAAGAGTCAAATATCCCAATCCGACATCGGCAAGAAAAGTCAAACGGCTTCTTATCTCTTTAAGCAAATCAGAAGCAATGATTTTCTTCTCCGCATCAAGTTCAAGGTTGTTGATAAAATCAAGTGCCTGCACCACCGGCAGATGATTGAATTCATCAATACCGAGTCCGCCGACTTTGACGCTCAAACTGACGGGATTGAGCCTTCGGCCTTTACATTCGGGACAAACGCAGTTGCCTGTATATTCACGCAGACGCTCACGGACAGATTCCTCCTCCGTACTTATCATCCTGTGGCGCAACAATTCAAGCACTCCCTCAAAAGGTTTGCTCCAATGGTATTTTTTGCGGCGGATGAAATAATCAAACTCAAGCGGAACTCCGTTCGTGCCGTTCAATATCAAACTCTGCACCTCCTCTGAAAGTTTCCCGAAAGGTGTCGTAAGCATATCAGGCAAATCATACTGTTCGGCAAGTTTACGCAAAAGCAGATTATAATACATGATCAAATGCCGAGGTCCGCGGCGCAATGCAGGTATCGCTCCTTTTTTGATTGAGAGCGATTTATCCGGCACAACAAGTTCACGAAGCATAATCTCCATCGTACCCAAACCCTTGCAGCGCGGACATGCTCCGTACGGGCTGTTGAACGAAAAATTCCTCGGCAGAAGTTCACCGAAACTTTTTCCGCAATCCAGACAGGCAAGAAATTCGCTGTGAGTTTCTTCAATAAATTCACCGTTACTCTGCTCGATAAGAAGTTTCAAAACTCCGCTGCCATGCTTCAAAGCCAATTCGACCGAATCCTGCAAACGGGCCCTGTCCAAAGAATTTGAACTCAAACGATCGATCACGATTTCAATATTGTGGCGAAGAGTTTTTGCCAGAGGCTCGACATCTTCTATCAGCTGTATCCTGCCGTCGACACGCACACGGACAAAGCCGTCCTTTTCAATATTTTCAAGAACATCACGGTGTTCGCCCTTTTTTCCGTCAATGACGGGAGCGAGGATGACGAAACGGCAATTTTCAGGCAGAGCAAGCAAAGTATCGGTAATTTTCTCCGCCGACTGCGGCTGCAGAAGTTTTCCGCATTCAGGACAATGCGGTATTCCGACATGAGCATACAGCAAACGCAGATAATCATATATCTCCGTAACCGTCGCCACCGTTGAGCGTGGAGATGAACCGGCACTCCTCTGTTCAATGGCAATCGCAGGAGAAAGCCCCTCAATATGTTCAACTTTCGGCTTCTGCAAGCGATCAAGAAATTGCCGTGCATAGGCAGACAGACTTTCGACATAACG
>JAZRBX010000198.1:0-3061 GCA_045635285.1 Victivallaceae bacterium | reverse complement strand
TGGCGTCTATGCTATTTCCGGTCAGCTTGTTGCACATAAAGATTTAGGATATATCTATGATGATACTCTGACTTTCTGATTATTTGAAAATTATAAAAAACGCTTCTGTATGAGAGTACAGAAGCGTTTTTTTTATTATTGGCTAATGTAAAACATTGACTGATAATTTAAAAAAAATGAAGTTTTTTGGGGTATGGTGTTTTGCAAAAACAAAACACGGCAAGACACAACCAGTCCTTTTGAAATAAAAAGTCAATGTTTAGAATAAAGCCTTATTATTTATTTCAGGATGATATTTTTGAATGTTTGTTTGGTGTTGTCGGAGATGACGGCTTCTGTACCGCAGGGTGCGGAAACGGTGAGGCTTTCGCAGTTCCGGTCGTAAGCGATTTGGATTTTGCCGTGCGGGGTTACGACTTCGCCTGAAATATCACCGTATTTAGCCATGGGGTAAATATCGACGGAGAATTTTTTGAAGCCGGGTTCGGACGGGGCAACACCGAGCAGATAACGGTAATAATAATAGATAGGCAGGGCGCTCCATCCGTGGCACATACTGCCTGCACCGTTAAAATCTTCCGCACCTTTGTCGGTTTCCCACATGGTTGTCGAATTATTTTTCAGCATGACAGAGAAGGTATCGTTGATAAGTGCGTCTGCCATTTCTCTGAATTTGCCGCCGCGCGACATCAGAAGTTCGAGATAGTAACGCATGGAACTGATGGATACAGAGATAAATTCTCCGTTATAAACTCTTTCAAGCAGTTGATCGACATCTTCTTCGGGAACGACTTTGTGGATTATCGCCAGCACCTGCACGATGCCGTGCAGACGGTCGTCGCCGAAACGGGTTATCATGCATTTTTTCTGACGGTCATAGAAAGTGTTGAAAAGGGCGGCTCTCTGGCTTTCGGCGAGTTCAAGATATTTTTCTTCGCCGGTAAGTTCGTGCAGAGCCTTGAACATTTCAATCAGATAGAGGTTGTAAACTGATTCTAGCTTGGGAAGACAATCTTCCTTGCCGTAAGGAGGCTCATTTTTGCATTCTCCCTGCAAACCGGGACGCCATTCGTAGAAGTGCCACATCCCTTCGATATGAGAAGTCATAAAAAGCCCGCTTTTTTCATCAATATGTTCGGTGCAGACTTTCACGATTCCGTCGGCGGTGTTTTTGAGAGAATCGAAAAGAGTTTTTTCTCCGTAATACATATAATGTTCAAGCATGGCAGTAACAAAGACCACTGAAAAATTGCTGATCGGCGGACCGTATTTGCTGGGAGCTGTCAAATAAAGGAATCCGTCATCTTTTACGCCTTCGGCGAGCAGATGCCAGTTCTGTGCCGCATATTCATAGTTGCCCCAGAGGTAGTAGCCGAACATGATCTGATTGCGTGAATCGTACGCATAGAGTGATTGTTCACGAAGCGGACAATCTTCATAGTGTTCATGCATACAGCATCGCAAAGTACGGATGCTGTTTTCCCGCATTTTCATAGTTACGGCATCGTCGCATTGAAAATCCGCAGTTTCGGGGAGGGGGAGGTTTTCCTCTTCCATGCCGCATTTGATAAATTTGAAATCTTCCTCTTTGGCAAGGATATTGAGCTGAATGTATCTGCATCCGGCCCTGCGGTGCAGGATGAAACGCTGGTGGCCTTCTCCGGTAAAATAGCGGTCGGTATAATTTCTGGTTACCACACGGTTGTGAACTCTGTTTGAATTATTGATATGTTCGCCGTGGCTGATGTCAATGCAAATACCGCTTCGGAGAGCGTCGCATTCAAGTACAATAAGGCCGCTCCGTTCGCAGCCGACATCAAAAATTTTGTAAAAACCATTGCCGGAATTTGTGTCATAAGTATCGTTTTCGACAGTCAGAGCGTATGAAATATCTTTGTTTTCCGGAAGTTCTCTCTGAAAAAATCCCTGATTGACGATTTTTCCGTCAATATAATCACTGCGGAGCATGGATGGAACAGGGCGGGGGGAAAGTTTAACATTTTTTTCAACTTTTACCGCATTCTGCCAATGGCTGTCATCAAAGTCGGGGGAGGCAAAATCTTCATCTGCGGCAGCATCGTATGTAACAACAAAGCCCAGCTGAACGGTGATTTTGTCTATTCTGTCACGCAAATAGGCATTTGCAAATTGGCATTTCCAGGTTGTATCGCTTTGGCAGATGCCGTCGATTTCACAGTACAAAGCAGGTTGACCGCTGCTCCAGCTTGTTAAAAAATCTTCGCCGCAATAATAAACTTCAATAGCGATAAGATGTTCTCCGGCAAGGAGTTCTAAATCGTATCCCGTGTAGGTTTTGTGCCACGGAAAATCGGAGTATTGACCACGGAGGAACTCTTTGCCGTCGCAGAAAGCAGTGAAATTTGTTTCCGCACTGATACGGAATTTGTATGTGCCGTTTTTTGCGATGTTGATTTTTTTGCGGAAGCGTACGAATTGGTGAATGTCTGCCTTTTTGTCGATCCAGATCCAGTTGGCCATAATAACTCCTTGGGTTCGATATAAAAAAACAGGAGACGGAATGACTCCGCTCCTGTTGTTTTTTTTTAAAATTATGCTTCTTTTTCAAATTTCTTCATGAATTCGATGAGAGCCTGAACGCCTTCGATGGGCATAGCATTGTAGATACTTGCACGGCATCCGCCGACGAGGCGATGTCCTTTGAGATCGGTCAGACCGCATGCTTTGGCATCGGCGACGAATTTGGCATCGAGTTCTTCGCTGGGGGTGCGGAAGACGACGTTCATGCGGCTGCGGCTGTCTTTCTGAACGGGAGTGGTGTAGAAAGAAGTGCTGTCGAGGTAGTCGTAGAGAAGTTTTGCTTTGTCGTCATTGACTTTTTCCATAGCGGCGATGCCGCCCATTTCTTTGAAGTAGTCAGTAACCAGAGCGAGGATGTAGATTGCAAAAGTCGGGGGAGTGTTGAACATTGAACCGTTTTCTGCATAAGTGGTATATTTGAGCATGGTGGGAACGGTTGCTGCGACTCTTTCCATGAGGTCTTTGCGGATGATGACCAGAGCGAAACCGCTGGGGCCGAGGT
>JAZRBX010000197.1:0-20150 GCA_045635285.1 Victivallaceae bacterium | reverse complement strand
CGGCGGAAGATTTGATTGCTCATTCCGCAGCGTTACATCCGCTTTTAAATGCGGGAGGAGCAATCGAAAATTCCGCCGAAAAACAGCCCGACACAACCACCGCCGCCCAACATCACGCGCCAGCGTTACATCGCCCCGGGTCGTACCCGGCTGCGGGGTTTCAGGGGGCGCAGCCAGCCCCCTGGGAAAAAAACAAAACGGGATTACTTTTATTAACCAAAACAAAAGTAATCCCGGTAAAAGGTTTAGGGGAAATGTTTTTTTCTTAAAAAGTCTTTTCCTCTCAAAAAACTTACTTAACGATATCGAGGAGTTCGACTTCGAAAATCAAAGTTGCGTTCGGGGGAATACGGTCGCCTGCACCGTTTGAGCCGTATGCGAGTTTAGCGGGGATGTAGAGTTTATATTTACTGCCGACGGCCATCATCTGCAAAGCTTCGGTCCAGCCGGGGATGACCTGATGAACGCCGAACTGGGCGGGTTCGCCGCGCTGAACGGATGAGTCAAAAATCTGACCGTTGAGCAGAGAGCCGGTATAATGGACTTTGACCATATCGGTTTTACCGGGTTTTGCACCGCTGCCTTCGGTGATGACTTCATACTGCAAGCCGCTGGCGGTAGTTTTGACATTTTCCTTTGCGGCGTTTTCGGCGAGGAATTTCTTTTCGATTTCGATATTTTTTGCGGCGATTTCTGCGAGGGCAGCCTGACCTGCTTCCTGAGCCTGCTGCTGGAAAAGGGTCATATATTTGCGATATTCGTCCTGACCGAACATGAATTTACCGTCTTTGTGAAAATCGGCAAAAGCCTTACTGAATTCTTCGATTTCAATTTTTATGGGCAAATGTGAGATATATTCGCACATATTCATACCGAGGGCGTAGCTGATGTTTTTTGCATCATTGTCAAAAGTTGCCATAATAATACTCCTTTTTTTTGGGTTGTTTGTTGGATGACACGGATATAATTTAGCCTGATATACGGGAAAAACAACATAATTTTCAATTTTTTTTAAAAAACTTTTCGACTTTTTCAAAAGCGTGGCTATATTATATACTATAAAGCGACAGAAACTGCATTTTCTGCTCCCTGAAAATGCGATGTACTGCGAATATGCCAGGCTTGAGTGCGGCAATTACTGCAGTCGGAACAACTGTCATAAACAAAGGAGTTTATATATGTCAGACCCAAAAATCCAATCACCGCTGACGGAAGCTCATTTTAATGATTTTCCGTTCAAATCACCTGAAAACTTCAACTTTGCAAACGATGTCGTCGACCGCTGGGCGCAATATGACCGCAACAAAATGGCGATGATCTGGGTAAATCAGCAAAGAGAAGAAAAAAGATTCACTTTTTTTGATTTCAGCCGTTTATCCAATCAGGCGGCAAATCTGCTGCTGAAACAGGGTATCGGCAAAGGCGACAGAGTTTTTCTGATGCTTCCCCGACTGCCTGAATGGTGGATTTTCTCACTTGCCCTCATCCGTATCGGAGCGATCCAATGTCCCTCCCCGACATTGCTGACTCCGCCCGACATTAAACAGCGTATCAATGCCGGTAAATTCAAAATGGTCATCACCGACAACGAAAACGCTCCGAAATTCGATGAAATTTATGAAGAATGTCCGAGTTTGACCAGTCGTCTGATCGTCAATGACCGCCGCCCCGGCTGGATTTCATACCTTGACTGCCAGAATCTTTCCACCAGAGAAATCAAACTTTCCCGCAAATACAAAAGCAAATCAAGCGATCCCTTCCTGACCCTTTTCACTTCAGGAACAAGCAAAACCCCGAAAATGGTCGAACACTCACACGATTACGCCCTCGGACACCGCATCACGGCGGAATTGTGGCATCAGGAAGAGGCAAACGACCTTGCATTCACTGTTTCTGATACCGGCTGGGGCAAAAATATCTGGGGAAATTACTTCGGACAATGGATCAAAGGAGCATGTGTTTTCATCTACGACATCAGAGGCAAATTTCATGCAGATGAACTTCTGCCGATTCTTGAAAAATATTCAATCACCTCTTTCTGTGCGCCTCCGACCATTTACAGAATGTTGGTTTTGAACGACCTCAAACGCTTCGACCTCAAAGATTTACGCAATTGCTGCTCCGCAGGCGAGCCCCTGCATACCGAAACCTGCCGCATCTGGGAGGAAGGTACAGGTTTGAAAATCAGAGAAGCTTACGGTCAGACCGAAACCGTCTGCATGATCGGCACATTCAAAGGCGATGAAGTAAAATACGGTTCAATGGGCAAAGCCGCCCCCGGCTGGGATATTGAACTTCATGACGATGACGGCAAACCCGTTCCCGAAGGCGAACCCGGCAGAATTGCAGTCAGGATCAATAACGGCAAACCCGTCGGCATGTTCCTCGGCTATGTCAACAACAAAGAAGAAAATGAAAAATGTTTCATCGGCGATTTCTATTATACAGGCGACAAAGCATACCGCGACAAAGACGGATACTTCTTTTTCGTAGGCCGCAGTGATGACATTATCAAAAGTTCAGGATACCGCATCGGACCGCTGGAAGTCGAAGAGGTCATGATGCAGCACCCCGCCGTCCATGAAGTCGCGGTAGTCGGCGCCCCCGATCCCCTGCGCGGAGCCAAAGTCAAAGCCTATGTCGTATTGCACAAAGGTTTTGACCCGACCGATACGCTGGTCAAAAAACTGCAGCAGCATGTCAAAACTCTGACCGCTCCCTACAAATATCCCCGTGAAATCGAATTCGTCAAGTCAATGCCGAAAACTTTCTCCGGTAAAATCAAAAGGGATCTCCTGCGCCGCCATGCAGAAACAGGTATCCATTGGAAATAATTTTATGATCTCTCCCCGAAAAAAAAGATTCCAGTCAGGCTCTTCGATCACTGAAACAATGATCGCATTGATACTGATGTGCCTTATTTTTTTCGGGGCGATGCAATTATTTCAGTGGGCAATGGCACGCATGTTCTGTGATTATTCATCGTTTTATGCAGCCAAAGCCCACAGCCTCGGATACAGTTACCGCACCTCATCCAAAGCCGCAAGGATCGCCGCCATCCCGATTTCCGGGCAGGACAGAAATTCACTGTTGAAACTCCCCCGCAAAACATTGACTTCACGCCTCCGTCTGTATATGTCAAGCGGCAACGGCGGAGTTGATTTCCCGTATTGGGATGCGAAACAGAAAGAGCCGAATCTGCTTCTTTATTTTTCATCATCCGCCACCGGCAATACTCACCTTGCGGGTGTTATACTGGCAAATGCACCGTACTTGAGTGACGGATTGAAAAAATTTTTCAGAATCAGTAATGAACCTGTAAATCCTTACGGCTATACTTATTTTGTCGATCACAGTAATGCGTGGGGCAGATGATGAAACAGAAAAATGAATCAGGGCAGGTTTTAATGCTGGGGATCATTATGATCCTGATACTGCTTTTTGCAATATTTTTCTTTTTTGACATCCACAATATCATCCGCGGCAAAATGAAACTCGAAACTGCGGAACAAGCCGCCGCTTTGAGTGCCGCTTCATGGCAGGCAAAATCGCTCAACCTCGTGGGAGAGCTGAATCTGCTTATCGCTGCGGAAAACATCCTCAAAGATACCAATATCGCCATCCCGGAACATCTCAATGACAAAGAAATTTCCGATTTTGCAAAGGGCAATGCCCGAATCAAATCTCTTAATGAAATGCAAAGCCGCATAACTTTCATCGGCCCGCTTATTGCCCTGAGTGCCGCCCAGCAGACTGCCAAAAACAACGGCATTGCCGCAGTCAGAGCAACTTCAAACGCCGACGAACCGCAAAATGTCGCCGATGACTTCAATGAATATTATGACCGTTTGTCATCAGAAAATAATATTTATCTCGGCATCTATAATTTATCCGTACACGGGTATCTATGGCAAACTCCGTACCGCAGTCTTCTGCGTCAAATCATCGATGACGGAATTGCAGTCCGTCCGAGCGCAACTATCACCGGCATTGAGGGCATTACTCCGTCATACATCGGGGATGAAAGTTTGTATCGTGCTGTTATCGCATGTTCCAAAGGGTATCCGGCATGGTGTCATTGGCAGCTGCGCCGCCTCATCAAAATGCCTGACAGTTATTTTTCCGGCAATGCATGGTACGATCCCGATTTCACATGGATCAGGTTTTCCCAGCAGAGCGAAATTTATCCCATCGAAGTCATGCTGAATACCGGAATTTCCGATTCATTTACTCAATTTTCCGAATACGGCAGCAAAATCGGTAAAAAACCTGTCAATCTCGAAACTGCTCTGGCTTACAACTGTCGTTTTTATCAATACAACAACCGATGGTTTCCATCAACTGATGTCTATTCAGGTCCGGATACAGGAAGCAGAAGTCCATGGAAAAAAGGAATATATCTTCGCCGTGATATTGCCGATCATGCCGTTTACGGCGGTCCTGTCGCCTATGCAGAATGTGTCGAACATGTACCCGGAACAGTTCAATTCAAAAGCAGTTACTCCGCAAACAAGGCCCAAGCCGTCGAACAACGCGCTTTGACTTTGGACCGCAATAAAAATAGGGCTCTGGTCAGAAAAAGCAAAGATTCAGGTATCCGTGTCGGCGGTAATTTCACCGTAGATCAGGAGAGTTCAGGCTCTGTCGCCAAGCCGATCGGATCACTTATCGGCGGCAAAAATCCCGTTACGATTCCGATTGTTTTGCCGGTTTTCAATCAGGCAAGTCTCATCCCCAGCACCATGCAGAAAGTCAGGATTTTTTCGTATGAATGGCCATTGATTGAAAAATTCATTGTCGAACTCGATTTCAATATCGAACGCGAAAAAGATATTTATGACAAAAATTTTCCCGTCCCCTACGGTGCAGAATATATGCTTGATGCTCTGCGTCTGCTCGGCACAAAAGAATTCCGACGCATGGGATACAATCCGCAATACTCGCAGGAAATTCCCTCAAAAAACAAGCTCCGCACTTTATTTGATCCTGATAAACGCCTTTATGACCCGAAACACAATCCCGCAGGACCGGGCTGGCTTCAACAGCCGATGATCCGTTCAGGCGAAAATATGAAGCTGCCGAAGGACGCAAAGGGCGGCGATATTTATTTCTATACTGCAGAAATCGCTGCAAAACTCAATAAATCACGCCCCGAAAATTCAGCTCCTTATGTTTATCCCCCTGCCGATGAAACATGGATTTTTCTGAACGGCAATTATTTGCGGGCGAAAAACGGAAAATTTTGTGATATTATGGAAGATGATCCCTACGACGGATGCGGGATCATTTCCGGCACTGACGGTTATATTCCGTCAGGAACAAACAACGGGCCTGACAGATTATGAAAAAAAACAAATCAAAAAATAATCAATCAGGTCAGGCAATCATGGAATTGCTTGTGCTTCTCATCGCTTTTATGGTCTGCTTTGTCGGCTTGCTGACCGTCATGGGACTGTCTATCGCCAATATTGAAATTTTCACCGATGCCAAATTCGATGCTGAACAAAATGCAATTTTTTCCGATTACGGCAATGACGGACATGAGATATATTCGTGGCAGTACACTCCCTACGGTGATAATGAAGTACGCATCCCGTTTCTGCCGGGGGATAAACCTGTTGCGGCAAGCGGAACTATGGAAAATTTTCATGCTGAATTCAATAATCCTGTTTATTCCAATCTCAATACCGAATATAAATTCAATGATTTCAGCGTCATACAAACCGATGTTGAAAACTTCGGCAGCAATACGCCATTTCTGTCATATCTTGCAGCGAACCTGCGGGAAGGCCGGACGGGAAATTTCAATTCGGGCGAAAATATTGTACTTGTCAGCGACCGCCGTTACTTTGATCGGCAGAAAACCTACGATGCTTTTGAAAAAATCCTCGGTGTATCACTGGAAAAAATAAATCTTGAAGACTCTCGCACCAATAAAGTTTTCTTCCCTGCAATGCAGATCAAAAAATAATATCAACATATCACTATAAAAATTTCACACGGCAAATGCAATTTGTGAGGAATTATTTTTTCTGCTTGAAAAAACAGATTTTTGAGGTATATTATGCTTTCAATTAAATTAAATTTATCTTGTTTTAACTGGAGTTTTGAATGAAAAAGATACCGCACGGGATATGGGCTCTCGGAGCTTTGATGTTGCTGCATTTTACTGCCGATATGGTCGGGGGGATTCTGCCGGGGATATTGCCCGTGCTTCGGAATAAATTTTCCATGACGCTTGCGTCGGGGGTACTTTTTCTTGCATTGCGTTCATTGAGCAGTAATTTCTGCCAGATCGCAGTCGGCTCTCTGCGGAAAAATTCAAACCGTCCGTTTTTTATCTACATCGGCCTTCTGCTTCTGATGTTCATAGGGCTTTTGGGATTTCTCCCGACAAACACTCCGCTTTTTCTTTTGATGTTGTTTGCAGTGATTTTCGGCTGTGGTACAGCGGTGGTTCATCCCGAAGGGCTGCGTGGAGCGATGGCAGTTCAGGATGTAAATAATACTACTGCGACAGCTCTTTTCATGACCATGGGATTTTTCGGTTTTTCGTGTGGTCCGCTGATCGGGGCATTGCTGGTGGATACCGTTTGGGGGTTGAAGTCGCTGTTTTTTGTGGCGATTTTCCTGTTTCTTGTCATACTGATAATTTTTGCCGCAGGGGTCAAACTTCTTACGGACAAAAAAGACAAAGAGGAAAAAGCAAACAATGCAAATGCTGAAAGGCTCTGGAATTTTCCGACACTTTTTTTCATTGCTTTTCTGATGAATTCGGGGTCAACTATTCTTCAGGCACTTCTGCCGACATTTCTGCATGATGCCAAAGGTTTCAACCTGAAACTCGGCGGGCTTGCGGCACTTCTTTTCGGTCTCGGCTCTGCGGCAGGTTCAATTTTCAGCGGAGTTCTGTCAAAAAAGATACGCTCATCGAAACTTGTGATGTTCAACCTCTTTGCAGGTGTGCTTCTGCTTGGGGTTTATTTCAGTTTCTGCAATTATTTGTGGTCGCTTGTCATTCTTGTTTTTGCGGGTTTTACAGTCAGTTCATCTCTGCCTCTGCTGGTGGTCATGGCGCGCAATGTGCCTGACAAACTCGTTATCGGCTTGAAAATGGGGATCATGGTCGGCGGCACATGGGGCTGTGCAGGCTTGGTTCTGCTTATCTTGTCGTCCTGCATTAAAACTATCGGGCTTAAAAATGCGATGTGGCTCGTCTGTATTTTTTATGCAACGTCATTTCTGCTTGCCGCAGTCAGTGCTTTGATAATTTACTGCCGCAGAAAAGGAGTTACTGATGAATACCGTTGATACGATCGCCGCATTGGCTTCAGGAGTAAACGGAGCGATCGCAGTCATCCGCCTGTCTGGTGATAAATCTCTGGAAATCGCTCACCGTTTGATCGGCAAAGTCCGTCTTGATGGGAAAAACACCCGCAAAATGATGCTGGTGCGTATCGGTTTTGATCATGCTCTTGCGGTCTATTTCAAAGGTCCTGCAAGCTATACCGGAGAAGATGTTGTTGAATTTCAATGTCACGGCGGCGCAAGAGTGGCAAAAAGTGTTCTGGAACTTCTTTTAAATCAGGAAGGCTGCCGCCTGGCAGAGCCGGGAGAATTTACATTCCGTGCATTTGTAAACGGCAAACTTGACCTCGTCCAGAGCGAAGCCGTCGCCGATTTGATCGAATCCAATAACGATCTTGCCATGAAAATCGCCTCCCGCCAGCTCGAAGGAGCTTTGAGCAATAAACTGCACGATCTCCGCGAAAAACTGGTCTTCTGTTTGAGCGAATGTGAATCAAGACTTGATTTCCCCGAAGAAAATCTCGATTGGGACGAAGAACTGCCGCTCAAAATCGCCGATGCCCTCTCCCAAGTACAACAACTGCTCGACAGTGCGAAGCGTGGCGACATCCTCCGCAACGGCGTAAAAACCGTTATCGTCGGCAAGCCCAATGCAGGCAAATCAAGTCTGCTCAATTTTCTGCTTGGCTATGATCGTGCCATTGTTACAGACATTGCAGGGACTACCCGTGATTCACTGGAAGAATCCGTCATTATCCGTGATATTCCCGTGCGCTTGATAGATACAGCGGGGTTGCGTGAAAACGCCGAAGCTGTTGAAAAAATCGGCATTGAACGCAGTTACCGTTACCTCGAAGAGGCACAAATCGTTTTCTGGATGCTTGATGCATCATCGCCTGACATTGCTGAACTTCTCGAATACAGCGGCAAAATCGACAATATCATTGCCGTCTGGAACAAATGCGATCTCATTGCAGAAAATACAGTTCTGCCCGAACTCCCTGTAAAATCCGTCAGAATTTCCGTCCTCAAAGGTAAAGGCTTTGACGAACTTGCCGACGCTTTTGAAAATACCGTATGGGATATGGATGAACAGCAGTCAGAATCAGATTTTGCCGTCAATGCCCGTCACGCCGCCTTGCTTGAAGAGGTCAAAACTCTGCTGTCCGAAGCAATACTCAACTGTTCAGCTCATGAATTTGAACTTGCCGCAGTTCAGCTCCATGCCGTTCTCCGCAACCTCGGATTCATCACAGGCGAAACCGCCGATGTTGATATCCTCGGCGAAATTTTCAGCCGCTTCTGTATCGGCAAATAAAAACTTTTTTCCCCTCTTTAAATTTTTTGTTCTATACTGAATATTGACTGATAATTTAAAAAGATGAGGGGTTTAGGGTATAGTGTTTTGCGAAAGCAAAATACGGCAATACCCCACGGCGGAAGATTTGATTGCTCATTCCGCAGCGTTACATCCGCTTTTAAATGCGGGAGGAGCAATCGAAAATTCCGCCGAAAAACAGCCCGACACCACCACAGCCGCCGGACACCACGCGCCAGCGTTACAAAACGGGGATGGACATCCCCTTGCGGGGGTTCGGGGGATGCAATCAATCCCCCGAAAAAGGGGCGCAACCAGCCCCCTGAAAAAAAAACAAAGCGGATGTAACGCGGGGGTGCAGCCAGCCACCTCAAAAAAAATACTGCAACTATCTCTTCACAAGTCAAAACAAAAAAAACGGCGTACTCAAAAGAGTACACCGTTTTTAAACAGTTTTAATTAAGCAATGACTTCGACTTTACCGCCGACTGCTTCAATTTTGGCAGCTGCTGCTGCAGAAAATTTGACAGCCTGAACAGTAACAGCTTTGGTCAACTCACCGTTTGCAAGTATCTTGAGGGGCAATTCAGCTTTGCCGATCAAGCTTTTTGCACGGAGAGTTTCAACATTGACTACATCGCCGGCATTGAAGTTGTCTTCAATGGTAACGAGGTTGACGAGAGTGTAGTCAACATGGCTCATGCTCTTGAAACCGCGTTTGGGCAAACGACGGAAAAAGGTGATCTGACCGCCTTCAAAGAAGGGACGGTAAGATGAACCGGTACGGGAATGTTGACCTTTTTCACCGCGGCAAGCGGTTTTGCCCATGCCGGAACCATCACCGCGACCGACGCGTTTGCGGCGGTGGGTTGAACCGGGAGTAGTAGTGATTTCGTGCAATTTCATTTTATTACTCCTTACTTGTCAAGACCGCGTTTTGCCATGACTTCGCTGTGGCTGCGGAGCATGCTCAATGCTTTGAAAGTTGCTTTGGCAACGTTGGCAGCATTGTTTGCGCCGAGAGATTTAGCCAGAACGTCTTTGACGCCTGCGAGGTCGAGGATTGAACGGACAGCACCGCCGGCGATCAAACCGGTACCGGGAGCTGCGGGCTTCAGCAATACTTTGGCACCGCCGAATTTGACTTCGACTGCGTGCGGAAGTGTTGCACCATGCATATTAACAGTGAACATATTGCGGCGGGCAGCGTCATTACCTTTGCGGATAGCATCGGAAACTTCGTTTGCTTTGCCGTAACCATAACCGATTTTACCATTGCGGTCGCCAACGACGATGAGAGCACCGAAACTGAAATTCTTACCGCCCTTGACAACTTTGGCACTGCGATTGACACAGATCACTGCTTCGTCGAATTCAGACTGCATGACCTGAGCTTCTTCTTTATTGTTTCTTTCACGTTTAGCCATTTGCCGGACTCCTTAGAATTTTAATCCATTTTCACGGGCGGCATCGGCGATAGCCTGAACGCGACCATGATATTTGAAACCGGAACGGTCAAATACAACAGCTTCGATGTTGACAGCTTTTGCACGTTCTGCGGCCATTTTGCCGAGAAGAGCTGCACCTGCCATGTTGGGTTTGCCGTTATCAGCTTTGAACTGAGCGTCGAGAGTGGAGACGCTTGCGAGAGTTCTGCCGGCAACGTCATCGATGAACTGACAATAAATGTTGTTGGCAGTGATGCTCACGCAGAAGCGGGGACGATCAGCTGTGCCTTCAACTTTTTTGCGGATACGCAGATGACGGCGTACGCGCAAGGTTTTTCTATCTTGAATAGCCATGATATCATCACATCCTTTTTATTAACCGACGGTTTTACCTTCTTTGAGCGTGATCTGCTCATCGACATAACGGATACCTTTGCCTTTGTAGGGCTCGGGTTTACGATAGCTGCGGATAGTTGCAGCTGCCTGACCGACCATCTGTTTATCGGCACCTTCGACGACGATTTTGTTACCTTCAGCGACAGTAATTGTGAGGCCTTCGGGAATATCGTATTCGATAGTGTGAGAGTAACCGAGATTCAGAACGAGTTTCTTACCGTTGACCTGAACTTTGTAACCGACACCGATAACAGCCAGCTCTTTTTTGAAGCCCTGGCTGACACCGACGACCATGTTGTTGATCAAGCTGCGGGCCAAACCCTGCATTGCGCTGGAACGGCGGCTGTCATCATCACGGCTGACGATAACCTCATTGCCGACGAGTTCAGCTTTGACCAATTCAGGCAACTCCCAGGAGAGCTTCGCTTTCCCTTCGACAACAACGCTGGCACCGTTGATGGTAACCTTGACGCCGCTGGGAACGGGAATTGGTTTTTTACCTATACGAGACATAATTTATAACCTTATGTTTTATAATTACCAGATATAGCAGATAATCTCACCGCCGACATTGAGTTCAGCAGCTTTTTCACCGCTGAGGATGCCTTTGGAGGTGGAGATGACGACTGTACCCTGACCATTGCGGACGCGGGGGATATCCTTGCTGCCGCAATGGATACGGCGTGAGGGTTTGCTGACGCGTTCGATACCTTCGATAACAGGTTTACCGTTGTAGTTTTTGAGGGTGATGGTCATGGTTTTTTTCGGACCATCTTCGGTAACTGCAACATCGCTGATGTAACCTTCTGCCTTGAAGACATTGGCGATAGCGATTTTTTCGTTGGAACCGGGCAATGAAACCTGCGGAAGACCTGCAGAAGTTGCATTGCGAAGGCGGGTAAGCATATCAGCAATCGGATCTTGCATACTCATAGTGTGTTCTCCTTCTTACCAACTGGCCTTGGTGACGCCGGGGATCTGACCTTTGGAAGCCAGTTCACGGAAGCAGATACGGCACAATTGGAACTTACGGATATACGCTCTGGGACGACCGCAGGCTTTGCAGCGGGTGTATTCACGAACTTTGAACTTGTTCGCTTTGAGCGCTTTAACAATCAAACTCTTCTTTGCCATAGCATTGAATTCCTTCTATTATTCCGCAAACGGGATTTCCATCATTTTGAGAAGCTCGAAAGCCTCTTCGTTGCTCTTGGCATTGGTGACCATCGTAATGTTGATACCCAGGGGATATTTCAATTTGTCGGCATCGACTTCAGTGAAAACTGAAACGTCGCTGATACCCATATTGAAATTGCCGTTGCCGTCAAAACCTTTGCGGGGGATACCGCGGAAGTCACGGATACGGGGGCAGGTATTGTGAACAAAACGATCCAGGAATTCGTACATACGGGCACCGCGCAATGTAACCATTACGCCGACCGGCATACCGACACGCAATTTGAAGTTGGAAACGTTCTTGCGGGCTTTGGTGATAACCGGAGCTTGACCTGCGAGTGCCATCAAATGTTTCTTCGCTTCAGCAAAAGCGTCACGTTCAGCGCTGGATTTGATACCGGTACTGATAACGATTTTGCGCAGCGACGGAATCTGCATGACGTTCTTGTAGCCCATTTTCTGCTGAAGTGCAGCACGGACTTCGTCATTGTATTTTTTCATCATATCAGGCATAATTCACTTACTCCGCTTTTTTGGCAGCATCATCTGCCTTGGCTACGTTGGAAACATGTACTGAAACGGAACGTTCGATAAGACCGCCCTGCGGATTTGCCTGGCTCTTGCGGACAGTGCGTTTGCCGATATTGCGATCTTTCTTTTCGGTGAAGTCGAGGACTACGCGGTCATTTTTGGTGATAACAGCTTTGACGACTGCTTCTTCACCTTTGTAAGAACCGGCGATAACGACGACTTTGTCGTTCTTTTTAACATGATATTTTTTCATAATTACAACACCTCCGGGGCGAGAGAGATGATTTTCATAAAATCTTTCTCACGCAATTCACGGGCAACCGGTCCGAAGATACGGGTGCCAACGGGGTTTTTCTGACCGTCGATGATAACAGCGGCGTTGTTGTCGAAGCTCAAATATGAACCGTCGGGACGACGGATTTTGGCTTTGGTACGGACGATAACAGCCTTGACGACCTGACCTTTTTTGACGGTACCGTCGGGAATAGCTTCCTTGACGGCAGCGGTAACGATGTCGCCGACATGTGCAATGGTCTTCTGCTGACCGAGAACGGTCATAACGCAGATAGATTTTGCGCCGGAGTTATCTGCTACATCCAGTCTGCTCTGCATTTGAATCATTTTGCATTTCTCCCGGATTAGTTTTCAACTGCGCGGCTGATGATTTCGGTGAGGCGCCAGCATTTGTTTTTGCTCAGCGGGCGGGTTTCAACGATGCGAACGGTATCGCCTTTTCTGGCTTCGTTCTTTTCATCATGGGCAGTAAATTTTTTTCTGACTTTAACAATCTTCTTATAAAGAGGATGCGGAGTACGGCGGTCGACGCGGACGACGATAGTTTTGTCCTGAACATCACTGACAACTACTCCGATACGTTCCTTGCGATTGCCACGTGTATTTTCAATTTCACTCATTTTAGCACCTGACTAATCTTATGCCTTGGCGGCACGGTTGGTTTGTTCAGAATAGATGCGGGCGATGTCGCGGCGCACCTGGCGGACTCTGGCACTCTTTTCCAGCTGACCGGTACGGCTCTGAATGCTCAGATTGAGCTTTTCACGGCGCAATTCTGCGAGCTGGCTAACCAACTCTGCATCGGTCATTTCACGAATTTGCTTCATTTTCATAGTAATAAAGTACCTTAATCTTGTCTGGTCAAGAACTTACAGCGCAAGCAAAGCTTGTTGGCTGCACGGCTCATAGCTTCACGGGCAGCGGTTTCACTGCAGCCGGATACTTCAAAGAGAACCCGACCGGGTTTAACCGGAGCGACCCAACCTTCAACATTACCTTTTCCCTTACCCATACGGACTTCAAGGGGTTTCTTGGTGAAGGATTTGTACGGAAACATACGAATCCAAACTTTACCGCTGCGTTTCAAATGACGATTGATAGCGATACGAGCGGCTTCGATCTGATTATTAGTAACGTACCCTCTGGTCAACGACTGCAAACCAAAGTCACCGAAGTCGACTTTGTTATTGCTGGTGGCGAGGCCGCCGTTATTTCCGCGTTGAATCTTTCTGTACTTTACTCTTTTTGGCATTAACGGCATAGTCTTGATCCTCCATAGCCTCTTTATGGCAAATCCAAACCTTCACACCGATTTTACCGGCAGTTGTGTTGGCTTCGACGAAACCATAATCGATATTAGCTTTCAAAGTGTGCAGGGGCACACGACCTTCTTTGTACTGCTCAAAACGGGCAAGTTCTGCACCGCCCAAACGGCCGGAACAGCTGATCTTGATTCCGTCGACGCCCAAATCCATAGCCTGCTGGATAGCACGCTTCATGGCGCGGCGGAAACCGATGCGGCGTTCAAGCTGCATGGCGATGTTTTCTGCGACGAGCTGGGCATTTGCTTCAGCACGTTTGATCTCGGAGATCTCAACGAAAACTTCCTTTTTGTCAGTCAATTTAGCGACTTCCTGACGCAACGCATCCAAGTCTGCACCGCGTTTGCCGATCAAAATACCCGGACGGGCAGAGAAGATCGTGATGCGAACACGGCTGGTAAAACGTTCGATACGAATGCGGGCGATAGCAGCCGCTGCGTATTTTTCTTTGATGAACTTGCGGATTTTGAGATCCTCATGCAGCCATTCACCGAACAGAGCTTTGCCGGCGAACCAGCGGGAATCCCAGTCTTTGGTGAGCGCAGTTCTCAATCCGATAGGATTTACTTTTTGTCCCATAATAACATCCTACTTATTTAATATCCGTCAAAATAACTTCCAGATGACTCGTTCTTTTACGAATCCTGCCTGCCGATCCGCGAGCTCTGGGCTGAAAACGTTTGATGATGGGGCCGGGGCCGACCATGACAGTTTTGACCATCAGGCGGGAGCGGTTTACATCATTGTTGTTCTCTGCATTAGCCACAGCGGAGCGGAGCGTGTCACCAAGCAACCGTGCTGCCTTGCGGGGGCTCAAGTCTACGATAGCCAGCGCTTCGGTTACGGACTTGCCTTGAATAAGACGCGAAACATGGCGTGCTTTCTCGGGAGAAATACGCACGTTTTTTGTCAATGCTCTAACTTCCATAATCTGGTTCTCTATTATTTTTGTTGTTCTTTTTGTTCACTTACAGCCTCCATACCGGGAGAAAGGTCCTCGATATTGCCTTTGATCAACAGTGCTGCTGCAACAAACGGCCGACTTGCGACCACCTTTAACACTGCCGGCTCCTTGCCGGAGCGGAATATAAGTCCATTAAACGCACCATGGACCGATCCCACAGACAATACAACGATGGATGACTTGCGATCTACTGCAAGGATTCGACATCTTCCCACTGAATCCTGCGGCATATTGCGGTCATTCCACGCCATGAATCTGCCTGCACGCCTCCGCAGTTCATCCGTCTTCAATTGAAGTTCGGCCCGACCGATCTTCCCAATGGTCGATTCCTGCATCAGCGATTCAACAAATTCGCAAAATTGTACGGAATTCAGAGCAAGCTCTCCGCCGTACTTAGAGATATTCTCCATTTGTGCCAACAGCTTTTTTTCCATGCCTTCCGGATTTCGCACGCTGTCGCCTGTAACAGCTCCGGACAGCAAAAGCTGCAGCTGAAGATATCCCTCATTCTGCTTTTGATACTTTTGGTTGATTTCAATTAACTCCTGAAAACAGCGTTCTTTCTCCTGGCGCAAGGTTTTGTTCTCAAGTTCAAGAAGCACTATTTTCTGCTGCATTTCCAGAAGTTCTCTCTTCAGCATTTTCAAGTCATTTGATTTGAGAGCATCCTCAAAATTGACCTTGATATTGGCTGATGAAAGTCTTTCATTTTCTGCAGCTTCCGACCACTGTGCACAAAAAGTCCACAATGTCAGAGCCAATAAAATACACCCAAATCGCATATTTTTCCAGTTTTTTTTAAAAAATTTTCGGATTTTTTTTGATTTTTTCCGATTTAAAGCTCTATTTCGATGGATTTTGCCATTCTTTCGACTTTTGCCAGAGCCTTTTCAACAGACTCATCTCTGGCAAGCAGAACCCCCAGACGGCGGTGGCCGCGGAGTTCTTTTTTGCCGAAAATACGCATGTTGGTATTTTCCTCGGCAAGAACTTTCTCAAGCATATTGAATGCGACTTTGTCGGAATTGCCGGCAACTTTGATCGCTTTGGAGGCGGAAGGTCCGTGGAACGCGATATTCGGGATCGGCAATCCGAGAACAGCTCTCGCATGAAGATCAAACTGAGACAAATCCTGGGAAATCATTGTAACCATGCCTGTATCATGCGGACGGGGACTTACTTCACTGAAAATAACATCTTCGCCCTTAATGAAAAGTTCAACACCGAAAATACCTCTGCCGCCCAATGCTGCAGTGATCTTGCCTGCAATATCTCTGGCTTTGGCAAGTGCCGCCGGACTCATCGGCTGGGGCTGCCATGATTCCTGATAATCGCCGTCGACCTGATGATGTCCGACAGGTTCAAGGAAACTTGTTCCGTTGATATGGCGGACGGTAAGCTGGGTGATTTCAAAATCAAAATCGACAAAACCTTCAACGATCACCTTGCCTGCACCTGCTCTGCCGCCGGACTGTGATTCATTCCATGCATTTTCGATGTCAGCTTCGCATTTGATAGTGCTCTGGCCGTGGCCGGATGAACTCATAATGGGTTTGACAACGCAGGGAATACCGATTTCTTTGACTGCTCCAAGAAATTCCTCGTGTGTTGCAGCAAAACGGTACGGAGAGGTCGGCAGCCCCAATTCTTCTGCGGCAAGCCGGCGGATACCCTCACGGTTCATAGTCAGAAATGCGGCGTTGGCAGTCGGAATGACATGATAGCCTTCCTGTTCAAGTTTGACCAGTTCGGCAGTGGCGATGGCCTCGACTTCGGGAACAATATAATCAGGTTTTTCTTTTTCGATAACAGCACGGAGCTGCTGTCCGTCAAGCATATTGACCACATATGAACGATGAGCGACCTGCATAGCAGGAGCGTTTTCATAACGGTCAACAGCAACAACCTCAACGCCGAGCCGCTGCATGGCGATAACAACTTCCTTGCCGAGTTCACCTGAACCGCAAAGAAGAACTTTTACTGCACTGTCAGTCAATGCTGTACCTAATTTTGTCATAAATTCCTCCTTTTTCAAATTACAAAAAAATACAAGTATTCTATTATATCATAATCATCATAAAAAATCAAATTATTTTCTGTATTTTTTTGAATAAAAGCCTTGTTTTTATCTGATTCAAGGTGTATATTCCTTGTTTCAAACAGGAATAATTACTGTCGGCGTTTTTCCGGACAGTTTCAAAAAAAATTTGCACTTGGCAGGATACGGGATATTTTAAAAGCTGTGTCCGTCAATTTTAATACAGGAGGTCAAATGGCCCGCAATTACCAAAACTTTGAAGAAAAACTTATCGCAATATCATGCGAAGAGACTTTCAAAAATGCTAAACAACTGCTCAAAAACAAGCAGATAAACTGCACATACCGCGACGCAGACAACCGTATTTGTGCAACTTTCAACGGCAAAAATTCCGTATGCAATACCAAAGTCATAACCGGTGATAACGCCACCGGCGAATGCGATTGCAGAAAAAACAACAGCGACGGCAAACTCTGCGAACACGCCGTCGCCGCCATCATGTACGCTTCGAGATTCAATACAAAACTCAATCCCGTCGATGACGAAAAAGGCAAATACCTCGGCATGAAAAATCAGAACTTCTCCGATTTTCTGAAAAGCGGTTCGCAAACTCCCGATAAAAACAAAGCCTCTCTCCGTTTAAACGTAAATTCAGATTTTCCGCATGTTCCAAGCAAATGGGAACACGCCGTTCTCTCGGTCAAACTTTCATGCAACAACCGTGAATACCTCGGCAATCAAAGCAATCTGCGTCATTTGTACTTCGACAAAATGCTGGCAGTCTCCCTGAAACTTGAAAGTTTTTCATTGCAGGATCAGCAAATCATCCGCTACCTCGCCATCAACGGCGAACCTGACGGCTCTAATATCCTGCTGAATTCAGAACAAACCGCAGAATTTTTCCACTGTCTGGTAAATTTCAACGAATTCCGCCGCGACGGAAGAAAACTTATAATTCACGGCGACTGCGCAGAGCCGGTCATCATCCGCAGTATGCAGAACAGCAAAACATCTTTCTCCCCCGCAATCCGCGTCAACGGCGCCCTGCTCGATCTCAGCAACGCCAAAGTCATAACCGGCAGATCAGGCTGCTGGGTCGGCAGACAGGGAGAATATTATTTCATTCCCGCAACGCTTGATGTCGCATGGATCAGAAATTTTTTCCGCTGCGGCAAGCAGGAATTCAACGGCAAACTCCTCGATTCTCTGGCTGTCAACGGTCAATTCATCCTGCCCGTAGTATCACTCAAAAAAAATGAACTTGAAACCGTCCGCCACAAAATCCTCATCGACGGCGGATTCGACACGAAAATACAGAAACTTACGCTCTCCGTAAACTATATATACAATAACACAATGTTCTCACCCGATTCCGGCAGACTCGCCGCCTTCGGAGAAACTTTTGTCCGCCGTGATGAAGAAGCGGAATTTGCTTTTGAAAATGAACTTGCCATGTTCGGTTTTGAAAAAGAAAACGGCTTATTCAGCCTCAACGGTCTGGAAAATTGCGGAATTTTCCTCGACCGCCTGCTCCCCGTATGGATGGCTAAATATCCCGATATGGCACTCGGCAGCAAACTTTCATCTCTGGCAAACGGCGGCAACGGCGTTCCAGAATGCCGATTCAGCTGCAAATTCATAGATGATGCAAACGGCAAAATCCGTCTGGAATACAGCCTCACAGGAGCGAACTGCCCCCTATCCCTCAAAACCTTGCAAAAAAATGCCATCAGCAACTGTTTCTATACTGCAACTGCAAACGGCAGGATCGCATCTTCAAATGCCGATTTCAATAAATTTATGCTCTCTTTGAGCAATGTCGCGGAAAATATCAACGAAAATAAACACAGTTTTGAAATTCCGTTTTTCTCCGTTCCGTACTTCCTTGCCATCGGGAGTGCGATACCGGGAGCAGTTCCGCCTGAACTTCACAAATGCACCGATGACGGCAATAAAATTTTCAATCCATCTTCAAATCTGAATAACACTCCCGATTTTCCATTCACCGGCAAACTGCGTCCGTATCAGGAACAGGGAGTGGAATTTCTCACCCGCATGAATTCAAATAATTTCAACGTCATCCTCGCCGATGAAATGGGACTCGGAAAAACCGTTCAGGTCCTTGCCATGCTTTCAAAAATGCAAACACGAAACACTCCGCCATCACTCATCGTCTGTCCTGCAAGTTTGCTTTTCAACTGGGAGCGTGAGGCACAGCGTTTCGTACCGTCAATGAAAACAATTCTGCTTTCAGGAGCAAACCGCGATGCCGAATGGCAGGATATTTCCAAATACGATCTGGTTATAATTTCCTACTCCGTCTGCAGCCGTGATATTGAACTTATACGCAAAACTCAATTCAATTTCGTCATCCTCGACGAAGCTCAGCATATCAAAAACCCCGGCACAACCAATGCCCAGACCTGCAAGAGCATCCGTGCTTCACACCGTCTGGTGCTTACAGGAACGCCGCTTGAAAATTCATCGGAAGATTTGTGGAGCATTTTTGATTTTCTGCATCACGGGATGCTCGGCAGTTTCAATCACTTCAAACAATATTATGCAAATATTGCCAATGATCCGTATCTGCAGCAGGACCTCGCCGCCAGAGTCGGACCTTTCATCAAAAGACGCACCAAACTTGAAGTTGCCAAAGAACTTCCGCCCAAACAGGAACTTACTTATTTCTGCGAAATGTCGGCAGAACAGAGAGAACTTTACGAAAAAGTACGCCTCAACGGCTTTGATATAATTTCAAAATACAAAAAAGGAGGCAAGGTAAATACAGAAATTTTTACAACCTTGCTCCGACTGCGTCAGATTTGCTGCCATCCGCATCTGCTTCCTGATTTTGACGGCGGAGATTCCTTCCCCTCCGCAAAAATGGAACTTCTGCACGAACTTCTGCATGAAAATCTCGACAGCGGCCACAAAGTTCTGCTTTTCAGCCAGTTCACATCCATACTTTCCGTCATCGAAAAATACCTCAAAGAAAAAAATATCCCCTACGAATACCTCGACGGCACCACCCGCGACCGCAGCCGCAGAGTCGATAATTTCAACAATGATGAAAATATAAAAGTTTTTCTTCTAAGCTTGAAAGCAGGCGGTACAGGCTTGAACCTCACATCCGCCGATACCGTCATAATCTTTGACCCATGGTGGAACCCCGCCGTAGAACTGCAGGCCGCCGACCGTACACACAGAATCGGTCAGACCCGTACCGTAAACAGCATAAAACTGCTCGTCCGCGATTCAATAGAAGAAAAAATACTCCAGCTCCAAAACAAAAAACAGGATATTTTCGACAATATTATCGAAAACCCAAACATCAATAGCGAAAAACTCTCCGTCG
>JAZRBX010000196.1:0-3873 GCA_045635285.1 Victivallaceae bacterium | reverse complement strand
AGTTGAAAATCGTGAATACCCATATGAGTTTGGAATTCGCTCGCTTGGAGAAAACCGCAAACAAATAGGCAGGAAGAACCATCGCTCCGAAAAAGTAGAAGAGTGTACCGACTTCCGCCATTGATTGCTCCAGCCATTTGCCTGCATGTTCAAGG
This sequence comes from Victivallaceae bacterium, assembly GCA_045635285.1. Lineage (GTDB taxonomy): Bacteria > Verrucomicrobiota > Lentisphaeria > Victivallales > Victivallaceae > RGIG5270. The sequence goes on along the minus strand of JAZRBX010000196.1, from coordinate 3,718 downwards.
GCAATCGCCAGACTGCATGCGATAATACCGATAATCAAAGTTGCAAGTTTGGCGATGTTCACCTCTTTGGCGGCATCCATTGCCTTGTTGATGTATTTGCAGTGAAATTCTTTCAGCCAGATCGCTGACATGGAGTTCAATCCGGAACTTACCGTACTCATGACCGCAGAGAGCATGGCGGCAATGAAAAGTCCCATAAGCGGCGTCGGAAGATTTTTCGAAACATAGTGGAAAAATACTTTGTCCCCCGTGGGATCTCCCTGCAGCGCCAGTTCAGGATGCTGATGATAATAGGTATAAAGCGCAAGTCCGAGAAACCACAGTATCAAAGTTACGACTGTACCGAGAATTGTGGATATGATTTGAGATTTGAGTCCGGCTTTCCAGTCTTTGGTGGAGAGCAGACGCTGAATGGTGATCTGATCACTGCAGGCTGTAACAAAAACATTGGAGATACCGCCCCAGAGCAGCATGATGAAAAGCAGACGGAAATAAGCCGAAATGCCGTAAAATTCCGCTTCTGCAAAATCCGGCAGACCATGTCCGTTTTCAAATGCAACCGCAACTGCACTGACTGCACCGCCGTCGATATTTTTGCAGAGAGTGAACATGACGGTGAAAAATGAGCCCATACAGATGAAAAATTGGATGACATCGATCCATACAACAGCTTTGCTGCCGCCGAGAAATGCACTCAACATGCCGACACCGCCTGCCAGCAGAATAGTTATCCACGGCGACCAGCCGTATGCACCTTCAAAAATTTTGCTGGTGGAGTAAATCACCATGGCAAGATACATCACTCTGCCGTAAAATGCGGAAACCGCCACCAGACAGCGAACTTTGCTGTCATAGCGGTATTCCAGATATTCATACGGTGTAAAACTGCCGAGTTTGAAGTAAAAACGGGTGAAAATCAAGTAGGCTGGAATCGTAAAAATCAGTGTTGCCCCGGTACCTACCACAAACATCGTCATGCTGTTTTTGAAAATTTCTCCGGGCACAGTTACCAGTGAAATGGAACTGAAAAGTGCCATCATAATGGCGATACCGATCACGACAGACCCCATGCCTCTGTTGCCGAGGAGGTAGTTGGAGGTCGTCTGTTTTTCACGGGAGAACCAGAACCCGACTCCGATTACGAGCAGCATGTAAATAGCGATGACTGCGTAATCCCAATTTAAAAAAGTTGAAGTCATAATTATCCTTTCTTTTTGTTTTTTTACGAATAACTGCTGTAATATAATTCTGATAATTATTATTGTCAAGTTTTTTTCTGTGATATGGCAAGTAATATGAGGTAAAATATGTTTTTTCTTTTGATTTTATTAAATCATTTTGAAAAAAATTTGACTTTTTGTCTTCCCTGATATTATTTTTAAATGGAGGATTGTGTTTCTTCCTGCCAAAAAATATATGGAGAAACTGCAGAGTATTGTCAATTAAAGTAGTAAGAGGTGTTTATTTTTCGTTTTCGATGAAGAGGGCGAAAAGCAGGACGGTCCATATCTGGTAGCTGTAATCCATTCTGCATGATTGGTGGGAATGCCAGATGTTTTTGAGAAAGTCCATATTGAAAATTCGGCTGTCGGCAAGTTTATTTGAGTTAAAAAGTATGTCATGCACTTGGTCGTGCCATGAACCCCGGAGGTAATTTGCTATGGGGACACCGAAGCCTTTTTTGCTGTCGGTGATGACGGATGGAGGGAGCATATCTTTGAATGCGTATTTGAGAATATGTTTTTTTTCTTTGCCGTTGAGTTTGTATTCCATCGGGAGAGAGTTTGCGAAATCGACTACATCTTTATCGAGGAACGGGCTTCGCAATTCGAGAGAACTTGCCATAGAGGCGATGTCGGTTTTGGTCAGAATATCGCCGACAAGGTAGGTGTGCTGATCGAATTCAAGGTATTTGCCGAGAGTTGAATGTGAGGTCAAAGTATCGGTAATTTCAAGGATCGAATTCTTTTTGAGGTGTTCAAGTTCATCTTTGAATGCTTCGCCTGCAAGTTGATTTTTGAAATCCGGACGGCAGCGGTCGAGTACACGGTAATACTGTTCATTGCTGTGCTGTGCGATAACATCGAATGCGCGTTTGAATCTGGCCCTGCGGGTACGTTCAGACCCTGCAGGAATAATGGACGAAAGCGTTGAAAATATCCAATGCTTCAAATGATACGGAATCAGGTTGAAATGACGCATCTGACTCATTAAAAAATAACGGTCATAACCGGCAAAAAGTTCATCTGCACCGTCTCCGGACAAAGCAACTGTAACTTTTTCACGGGTGAAACTGCTCAAAATTGCAGTTGGTATCATGGAGGCGTCTGCATAAGGTTCACCGTAGTGTTTTACCAGTTTTTCAAGCAGGGAAAAATCGGACGGAGAAACAGTTTTTTCGTGATGGATGAGAGAATTTGAGTTCAATTCATTGATGAATCGTGCTGTATTTCTCGCCCGCATCCTTTCGTCGTAGGCGGGGTCGTCGAAGCCGATGGTGAAAGCGTCGGTTTTCTGCGGGGCACGGAGTCGGGTCATGATGTGAGCAGTAATGCTTGAATCGACACCGCCGGAGAGAAAAACGCCGATCGGAACATCGGACATGAGCCTTTTTCTGACTGCTTCAAAAACAAGTTCTTTCAAATTGGCAGCGGCGGTTTCAAAGTCAGGATAATTTTCTTCACTGAATTGTATGTTGTAGAATTTTTCGCAGGAAAGTTTGGCAGTTGCAATATCAAACGTCATCAAAGAACCGGGACGGACCTTGAAAACATCTTTGTAAATCGTTGCAGGGCAGGGGATATAAAGCAGAGAAAGATAATCGCTGACACTCTGCATATCCAATTCATGCGGCATGAGACCGTGTTTTTTGAGTACGGAAAGTTCGCTTCCGAAAACGAGAATTTTGCCGCTTTGGAAATAAAAAAGCGGTTTTTTGCCCATGCGGTCCCGCAGTAAAAAAACTTTCTGTGCTTTTTTGTCAAAAAGAGCGATCGCAAACATGCCGTCAAGTTTGGCAAAGGCGTTTTTTCCGTATTCTTCGTACAAATGTATGATACATTCAGTATCGGAGGTGGTGGTGAAATTATGCCCTTTGGCAAGAAGGTCGTTTTTCAATATCTGATAATTGTAGATCTCTCCGTTGAAAACGAGGACGATATTGTTATCGGCACTGATCATCGGCTGGCGCGCAGCAGTGCTTAAATCTATGACCGACAATCTGCGGTGTCCGAAAGCAAGCAGTTCATCTTCATAAAAACCGCCGTCATCCGGACCGCGATGAAGCTGATCCTGTGCCATATTGCGTAAAATTTTTTCACGCTTCGGGCTGTTGATTTGTCCTGTTATTCCGAATATTGAACACATAAATTACCTTTTAAATACCGTTTTTCTTAAATTAGACTTAAAAATCGTTTTTTCAAGTGGAAAAATCATAAAAAAAGTGTATATTATCAAAATTATGGCTTTATTGTAATTAAACAGGATGAAAATATGAAAATAGCACACTTCTCCGACCCGCATCTCGGTGCGCCGACTGATGACTGGACCGCTTTGTTTGACAAGCGGTGGGTTGGGCTTTTTAATTATAAATTCCGCCGCAGTTTCCAGCACGATCCTGTTTATTTGGAGAAAGCAGTGCAGTACGTTCTGGATAATAAATTTGATGTTGCTGTCTGTACCGGAGATTTGACTAATACGGGTCAGCCAAATGAATTTG
>JAZRBX010000195.1:0-8012 GCA_045635285.1 Victivallaceae bacterium | reverse complement strand
GACAGTACAGCGGGCAAGAATGGTGACATTGGGATAAATCAGAGTGCCGCATCCGATTCTGACATTATGACCGATATATGCACCTGCACAGATGCAGGTATCATCACCGATGACTGCACCTTTTTCGATAACTGCATTTGCACCGATGTGAACATTTTTGCCGATGACTGCTTCGGGAGCAACGGCGGCAGTGGGGTGGATATTGCGGGGGTATTCAACTGCAGGAGGAGCGAAAAGACCGATCACATGGCTGAATGCGAGGTCAACATTGTCGCAGACAATATAAGTTTTGTCTGATGGGAGTTCTTCGTTTTCGACATCTTTTGAGAGCAGTACGATACCTGCTTTTGAGGAGGCGAGCTGATGGTGGTATTTTTTATTACCGAGGAAAGAAACTTGATTTTCGTCTGCTTCTTTGAGTGATGAAACGCCGCATACGGTACGATTTTCATCGCCTTTGAGAGTTCCTTTGAGCATTTCTGCGAGATCTTTGGCTGTGTAAGTAGTCATATATAGATTCCTTTATTTCGGCATATTGCCTTTGTTTAAGATTTGTAAAACCTGATCAGTAATATCGGATGAAGGATTTGCATAGATGACAGACGGTATCTGATGAGTGCTTTTGCCGGATACATCAAAGACAAAATCAGCGGCAAGGCCTTTGGCGGTATTGCGCACGGCTTCGATGATTTCCTGCATCAATTCGTTGCGTTTTTTGAGGGTGAGATTTGCCATTTCCTTGCGTTTTTCATTGGAGTAAGATTCCATTTCGGTACGGATGACGCGGATTTCTGAACTTATTTTCTCTGCGTTTTTTGCGGCATTGGTGCGGTCGGCGGAACTTAAAGTAACATTTTGTGATTTGTCGAGTTCCACGCGGAATTTTTTATCAAGAGCTTTGATTTCCTCGATTTTTTTGTTGAGATACTCCTGATATATCTGTGCCTGTTTCTGGATGATTTCTTCGACTTGCGGAGTTTTGTAGTATGAATTGAAAAGTTTTTCAATATTGACAGTGATTATTTTCGGAGCTGCGCAGTATGCGGGCAGAACCGCGCAAAAGAGTATGATTGCGAAAAAATTTTTCATGACACATCCTTTCTGAAAGTTGTATTTTTATAAAGATAGCACAAAATTATGCTTTTTCAAATAAAAAATATGCCGCTTTATAATTATATTAAAAGAATATTTGTTTAATCTTATTTGCAAAAAGCATGATTTGTGATATATTATCCCAAATATAAATGTTTTTTATTTGAAAAAATTTAATATATGAGGAAAAAATGAAAAATTTTGAAGGTCTTTTTGCAGAACTGAAAGAAAAAATCGCCAACAACGATCCCAACTCCGGAACCGTTAAAGAATTTGCCAAAGGCAAACACTTCATCGGCAAAAAAGTTGTGGAAGAAGCCGGTGAAGTCTGGATGGCTGCAGAATATGAAGGCAAAGAAAAAACTGCCGAAGAAATTTCACAGCTTTTTTATCACTTGCAGGTCATGATGATTGCCAATGACCTCGAACTTGAAGATGTTTACAAATATTTATAAGGAAAACAAAATGTTGCAGATCGCAATTCCCAACAAAGGTGCTCTCTCCGAAGATGCTGTTCAGCTCCTCAAAGAAGCAGGTTACAAATGCAGCCGCTACGGTCGTGAATTGATCGTTCATGATGCGGCAAATGATGTTGATTTTATATTTCTGCGTCCCCGTGATATTGCAGTTTATGTCGGTAACGGTATTGTTGATCTCGGTATTACCGGCAGAGATTTGACTATGGACAGCAAGGCTGATGTCGCTGAACTGCTGCCGCTGGAATTCGGAAAATCCCGTTTCTGCTACGCAGTTCCCAAAAATTCCGGACTTACCCCTGACCAATTCGACGGCTTGCGTATTGCTACAAGCTATCCCGAAATCGTCGCTCAGGATATGAAAAAACGCAACTTCAATGTCAAAATCGTCAAACTTGACGGCGCAGTTGAAATTTCCGTCAAACTCGGCGTTGCCGATTGTATCGCCGATGTGGTCGAATCCGGCAGAACTCTGGTCGAAGCAGGTCTTGAAGTTACCGGTGAACCGATCCTTTATTCCGAAGCATTGCTCATCGCCGGCAGCGCTGATGTCGCTTCCAACCCTGATGTCAAAAAACTCATCGGCCGTCTGCGCGGTATTCTCGTTGCCCGCTCATATGTCATGATCGAATACGATATTGAAAAAAGCAAACTCAAAAATTGCTGTCAGATCACTCCCGGTATCGAATCTCCCACTGTTTCACCGCTGGATAACCCCGATTGGGTCGCTGTCAAAGCCATGATCGGCAAAAAAGAAGTCAATATAATTATGGATAAATTGTACGCTGAGGGGGCAAGAGGTATTATCGTAACTTCACTTGCTTCCTGCCGTATTTAACAGGAAACGGAGCCAAAAATGAGCAGAATTTTCAGAAATATTTTGTGTTCGGTACTGTGTTTTTTCTCATTTGCACTTTTTGCAGACGATGAAGAATGCCGCAAACTTTGCCGCGAATCCGAAGAAATTCTGCTCAAAGGCAATGCCAATGAAGCGGGCGAACTCGCACTGAAAGCATCAAAAAGTGCATCCGATCCGGTATTGAAAGCAAATGCTCTGCATCTGGCAGTAAAATCCTTCCGTACCGGCAAAATGCTTTACAAAGAGTTCAATGCTCTCGATGACCTCGTGCTGAATTTCGGACCTTATACCAATATGGAAGAATCGGTCGACCGCATGATTGAAATCGGTGATCTTTATTTCGCAGGTGAGCGTGAACCGATGTTCTGGGCGTTCCGTTTTGTCCCGTGGCTTACTGACAAGGACCGTACTGCGGAACTTTATCAGCGCGCGCTTGAACGTGCGCCTTTTGCCAAAAGTGCGCCGAGAGCGAGAATGCGTCTTGCAGTTCATCTGCTCGATGAAGGAAACAGCGAAGAAGCATTGAAACTTCTGCGGGAAAGCGTCCGTCAGTCCGAATCCAAACACGGAGCTGATTTGGAATTGAAATATTCCTATCTTATTCTGGCTGAACACCTTTTCGGTTTGGCAGCAAAGGGGGACGGCGACGGAAAATTTTATAACGAAGCCCTCGAAGTATGTGATTCTTTCAAAAAGAAATTTCCCGACGCTGCAGAAAATGAAACCGTCGAACTCTGGAAACTCAAAGGTAAAGATGTCCGTGCCAAACAATTGCTCGATATGGCGGATTTTTATTGCACAAGCGGCAAAACAACTCCCGCTGTCCGCTACCTCAATGAGATATTGACCAAGTATCCCGACACCGAATATGCCGTTGAAGCAGAAAAAAAACTGGCTGAAATAGATAAAACATTTGCTCCGGTTGCAGTTCTGCCGGAAACTGAAGAGCGTTACTTGAAGTATGACGCATTCAATGCTCCGCAGGAAGAGAAAAAAATCCTCACTGTACCTAGCGACAGCGATAACAGATATTTACTTAATGTTTATGATATAAAATCATCTTCCGGTAATCAATCAGGAGAGAATAAATGAAAAAATTTTCAACTTTTGTAATTCTGGCATCTATGCTCCTTTTTACTGCATCATGCGGTTATCACATGGGCGGAACTATGCATCCTCAAATCAAAAATATCGCTATCGGCAAAGTTACCAATGATACTGCAATTTTCAACGCCGCAGTACAGCTTCAACAGCTTCTTGCCGAACAGTTCATGCTTGACGGAGATTTGAAAGTTGTAAATTCCGGACATGCCCAGACTATTATTTACAGCCGTATTGTCAGTATCGGTTATACCCAGATCGCCTCACGCAACTCTGTTGATGACGGTATTTACAAACCGGCGGACTGGGAAGTTCGGGCGGTCGTTGAATATTCTGTGATTTTGCCGGGTGAAAAAGAACCTTTGATCGGCAGAGATACTGTCACAGGCAAATCTTATTTCAGTCAGAAAGCTGATTTGGAAGTGCAGAGAGCAAGAGCCATACAGATGGCTTTGCGTGAAGCGGCACGGGCAATCGTGCAGAAAACTACTGAAGAGTGGTAATATTTTAAAACTGCGAACAGAGAATTTTTATGCCTGTAAGTTTTATCAAAAAAAGTCAGTTTTATTTTATATTTTCATTTTTGGCAATGATTCTTGTGGGGACATTGCTTTTGCGTCTGCCGATTTTGCACGGCGGGCGTGAATTGAGCTGGATAGATGCATTGTTCACGGCGACAAGTTCGGTCTGTGTTACCGGTTTGCTGACTGTCAATCTTACGGAATTTACATTGTTAGGGCAGATGATCGTTATGACATTGATACAGCTCGGCGGTATCGGCATTATGACCATGAGCGGATCCATTCTGGTGCTTATGGGCAAAAATATGAGCTGGAGCGAGTCAAAAATGCTCTCCAATATGACTGATAATTACAGTCAGCGCGGCATTGAAACAATGATGCGTACGATTATTGCTTATACGATTATTGTGGAGGCGGCGGGGATGCTGCTGCTGGTTATTGCGTTTGTGCTTGACGGATTTCCGTTTATTGATTCGCTGTGGCACTCTCTGTTTCATTCTGTGGCGGCATTCTGCAATGCAGGCATGAGTACGCTGCCTGCAAGTCTGGAAAATACCGGAAGCATGATAAAAATCGTTGTTGCAACAATGATCGTACTTGGCGGTATCGGGATGTACGTGATATATGATTTTATTCAGGCAATCAGAACTCACCGCAAAATGCGTATAAATACCAAAATAATTCTTATCGTTTCATTTATTTTGATAGCGTTGGGGTCGCTGCTCATCAAATTTTATCAATACCGCAGCGGTACGGATGTAACATGGCTGGATGCGATTTTTCAGAGTATCAGTGCGAGAACTGCGGGATTTAATTCTGTCAATCTGAATTCATTTGCGCCCGGAAGTGTGCTTGTGATGCTGGTTTTGATGCTTATCGGCGGGGCGCCGGGGTCTACTGCCGGAGGGATGAAAGTTACAACTTTTGCCGTTGTCATGGCTGCACTTTACAATACTTTCTGCGGCAATGAAAAAGTTTTGATGTTCAAGCGTGAAATCGCCATGAGTACGATATTGAAGGCGTTTGCCATTGCCATTACATTTATAGTTTTGAGCGGAGTAGGTGCGGGAATTTTTCAGGGCTTGACCAAAATCAATATGCAGAAAGCCTATTTTGAAGTTGTTTCCGCTCTCGGAACGGTCGGTATGTCGCTCGGCATGGACGGCTGTTACACAGATAAGTCTAAACTTTTTATTATTTTATATATGTTTATCGGCAGGATAGGACCTTTGACCTTGCTGGTTTTCCTTTTTGACCGCAAAAAGAAGAGCAAACTTGTCTATCCCGAAGAAAAAGTTATTATCGGTTGATGTAAAAAAAGAAGGATAAATATTATGCATGGAAATTACGCTGTTTTCGGTTTGGGGTCTTTCGGTTCAAAACTTGCTCTCGAATTGAGCAAGGCAAAAAATAATGTCGTTGTCGTCGATGTCGACCCGCAGAAAATCAATGAATGTCGTGAATATGTTTCCGAAGCGATCATCGCAGATGTAAGCAATGAAGATGTCATCAAGGAACTTAATATCAGCAAGTTTGATGCCGTTATTCTCGGTATGAGTTCACATTTTGAAGATCAGATCCTTGCTTTGACTTTGTTGAAGCAGGAGGGCGTTCAGAAAGTTTATGCCAAAGCAAATAATGTTATTCAGGAGCATATTCTGTACCGTTTGGGGGCGGATGAAATTATTCAGCCGGAGCAGGATGTCGCAGAGCGTTTGAGCCGCAGACTTACGCTTGACAATATTTCTGATATGTTTGAATTCAAAGGGTCAGCCATTGCCGAAGTTACTGTTCCCGATAATCTCGCCGGCAAAAGTCTGCGTCAGCTTGATTTGCGCAACCGCTATCATATTACAATTCTGCTTATGCGGAAACCCGGCGGTTCGGAGGAGGATATCTGGAGTCCGGATGTGATTTTGGAGAAAGGTGATCTGCTGACGGTTTTCGGCAGCAAACGCTCTATCGTTGAGCTTTTTGAAATGTAATATGATATTGCATGAGGAAATCCGCAAACTGCCGGCAGTTGAAATAGCAGAGGATCTTCTGCAGGCGGCAAAAGAGCGGAAAATATGTGTTTTGAAAGCTCCGCCGGGAAGCGGCAAAAGTACCGCTTTGCCGGCGATATTGCTTAATGAAAATATTTTTGATAAAAAAATATTGATGCTTGAACCCCGGCGTATTGCCTGCCGTATGGTGGCTGAACGCATAGCTTATTTACTCGGAGAAAAAGTCGGTGGCCAAGTCGGCTACCGTATGAGGGGGGAGAAGAAAATAAGTTCCGATACCAGATTGGAGATCGTTACTGAAGGAACATTTACCCGTATGATCCAGAATGATATGGAACTTGCGGATTATGATCTTGTAATTTTCGATGAGTTTCATGAGCGGAATATCCATTCTGATCTCGGATTGGCATTGAGTTTGGATGTCAGGAATAATTTACGCAGTGATCTTGCATTGCTGGTGATGTCGGCGACGCTGGATATTGATGAACTTGGTAAATTCCTGCCGGAGAGCAGTTGTTTTGAGTGCAGCGGCAGAATGTTTGAAACGGAGATATTTTTTTCACCGGAGCGTATTCAGTATAATAACGTCGTATCAGCTGCATATCATACAGTCAGGAAAATTCTTTCAGAAAGTACCACCGGCAATATTCTGGTCTTTTTTCCAGGGGCGTATGAGATATGCAAACTTGCTTCAATGCTTGAAGACAGTGCTGATGAAAATTTGATAATCGCTCCGCTGTACGGGGCTTTAAGCAGCAGTGAACAGCAGAAAGCTTTGAGAAAAAACAAGCCTGATGAACGAAAAATCGTAATTGCCACCAATATTGCAGAAAGCAGTGTAACTATAGATGATATTGCTTTTGTCGTGGACAGCGGCTGGGAAAAACAGCTTTCTTTTGACAGTTCGAGCGGCATGGACAAATTGAAATTGCAGCGTATTGCCAAAAGTTCCGCAATTCAGCGCGGCGGCAGGGCTGGGCGTACCTCAAACGGTACAGTTTACCGTCTTTATACCAAATTTGAATATGAAGCGATGGCGGATTATCCGACTGCTGAAATTGCCTGTGTCGATTTGTCTAATTTCTGTCTGGAACTTGCACTGTGGGGCTGTGAGGCGGAAGATTTGAAATTTTTAACCCCGCCGAATCACGGCAGTTTGATGCAGGGATTTGAACTTTTGAAAGAACTTGAACTGCTGGATGGTGATGGCAAAATTACAACTATCGGGAGGAAAATTGCTGAATTTCCGGGGCATTGCCGTGTCGGAAAAATGTTCGACGAAGCACAAAAAGCAAATTTGCAGGTGCTTGGCTGTGAACTTGCTTCAATGCTTGAGGAAAAAATTCTGCCTTCTGCTGATTTGCTGCAGAATCTTGAAAATTTCAGAAGACAACCTACTTCGTCTTTCAAGCGCAATTTGGAATTACTGCTGCACGAAAAGCATTTGTCTTATGTCAGACAGGATATTTCTGCGGCAGGGCAGCTGCTTTTTGCAGGATTTCCCGACCGTGTGGGCAAAAGGCGGAACAATACTTTGAATGAATATCATCTTTCCTGCGGACGCGGAGCATTTTTGTCTGTCCCGATAGAGGGGGCGCAAGGGGATTTTATTGTTGCTCCTCTGCTTGATATGGGGGAGGAAAAATCAAAAATCATGGCGGCGGCGTCTTTTGATAAAAAATTTCTGACAGCAGACAAACTTGAAAAATATTATGAAAGTTATTTTGATGAGCAGTCGGGAACTTTTATCACGGAAAGCGTGAGTGCTTTTCACAAGTTGGTGCTTGAGCGCAAAAAGAGCAGTAATTTTGACCTTGCCGCATTCAAAAATGCAGTGATGACAGAGTGCCGCAAACGCTCATTCCGCGCGGTTTTCAAGTATGAAGATGATGACGAAAATTTCCTGCACCGCTGTCAGTTTGCTCATTTTTCCGAGCCTGAAAAATATCCTGATTTG
>JAZRBX010000194.1:0-3836 GCA_045635285.1 Victivallaceae bacterium | reverse complement strand
TGCTTTGTCCCATTCCGCTTTTTTGGCGGGATCGGGAGTATAGGTTACGACCTCAAAAGAATCTCTGACGATCTTGCGTGCTTCATCGAGAGAATTTACAGTTTTGAGAGCCATTGCCATAGCCATAATATTGCCGATGGCAGTCGCCTCAACGGGACCTGCAACAACGGTAATATTGCCGGCATCGGCACTTGACTGCATCAAAGTTTTGTCCTGTGTGCCGCCACCTATAATATTGAGAACTTTGTAATCAACTCCGGTCAATGCACTCAATTCGACAAGCTTTTTGCGGAAGCACAGACCGAGCGAATCGTAAAGTGTACGGAGAAGCTCCGCATCACTCATATCCGCAGCTCCGGGGGTATAGCGTGAAGCAAATTCACGGATGCGTTTCGGCATCTCACCGGGAGCGGAGAAAAATGCGTTGTTCGGATTGATAAGATACTTGAAAGATTCAGTTTCAGCACCGATGGCAGACATTTCAGCAAAGCCGATATTTTTTCCATTGGCGATCCAGTCGCGGCGGGTTTCCTGCAGAAGCCAGCATCCCATGATATTGGTCAGATAGCGGATGGTATTATTTACGCCGCCCTCATTGGTAAACATCTGATTTTTGTCAGCGAAAGAGGGTTTGTCAAGTTCCGCACCGAGCAATGCCCATGTGCCGCAGCTGATATAAGCAAAATCAGTATCGGGAAGTGCAGGAACGGAAACGACCGCACTTGCAGTATCATGTCCGCCGACTTTGACGATCGGTATTGCAGAAATGCCGAGTTCTTTCTGCAATTCTTCGGAAATCGTACCCGCAAAAGTGCAGGGCTTGGCGATTTCCGGGAAAATATCACGGGGAATACCGAGTTTGTCAATAAGTTCAAAATCCCAATCCGCACTCTCTGCATCAAGCAATGCACCGGTTGAAGCGATGGTGTATTCTGTTTCAAAATTGCCGCCGAGAGCGAAAGACAACGCATCGGGAATGAAGAGAAATTGAGCATTTTCAAAATCTTCGGGATGATCTTTCATATGGGCATACAACTGAAAAACCGTATTGAACGGCATGAATTGAATACCGGTTCTGCCGTAAAGTTCATCACGGGAAACTTTGCTGAAAAATTCATCGAGATACTTTTCAGTGCGGCTGTCTCTGTAATGATATGGCAGACGTTTGATCTCTTTGGTATCTTTGTCAAAAAGAACATAGTCAACGCCCCATGTATCAACGCCGATCGCGGCAATATCTTCAGTAATGCTGACGGCTTTTCTCAACCCCTCTTTAAGTTCATTTACCAAAGCGGGATAATCCCAATAGAGAGATTTATCTATTTCTTTATGCCCGTTGGCGAAACGGTGGACTTCCTGCAATTCAAGTCTGCCGTTTTCGAGAGTTCCGAGAATGGCTCTGCCGCTGGATGCCCCGAGGTCAAATGCCAGAAAATTCATACAATCACCTGCTTTCTTTATTTGATCATTGTGTCGATACCGCTGACAAAAGCATCGGTAAGCGGAGAGAGAACCTCATTATCAAAATCATCGACCAGCTTCTGACCGGGAGCATTCATTTCAGTACCTGCGAGCAAAGCAATATTTTCTTTGACGCAAGTTTCAACGAAACGGTTGAGTTCACGGACAAGCGGAGCATTTTTTGCTTCATCTTTGAGATTGTAATTGCGGTCGGGAATCAAAGTTGCGGCAGCTGCACCGTATTTTTTGTGCAGGGCAAGCAGAGTTTCCAAATCAGCTTCGCCGGGAGTCAGACCATTGAGCCAGGCGAGAGTCGGAGTTGCACCGCAGCCGATGATAAATTCATTCATTGTTTTGAGAGTCGGGAAACTTTCAGGACCGGGGGCGACATAACCTACGCCGCCTTTTTTCATGGTTTTGGCACGGATCTGGCCTTCAAGTTTAACCGGATCAGCGATCAATTTTTCAGCATCAGCAAGCTCCATTTTGAGTTTTTCCGCCCAGAAAGCGGCGATAGAAGCGGCATCATTTTTGAAATATTTCTCTGCACTGACTCTGTATGCGGAGCAGACATGACGCTCCGTAACATTGCCGAAAGGAGTGAACTCACGGGCAGTTCCGTCAAAATCAATTACGACCGGAGCAAGATAACCGTTGACAAGTTCAACAAGCTTGCGGGTGCGGTCATTGGCACATTTTTTGAGGTTGGCGGCAAAAGATTTCCACTCTTCGGGGACCTGTGAGGATTTGAACCCGCATCCGAGATGATAAGCAATACCGGGTTCGCCGGGAGAATTGATTTCTTTGTCGGCAAGTTCTTCAATGAAAACACGGGTTTCCATGCCGCATATTGCTTTGACACCGAGAAGTTCAGCGGCTTTCAAAAATTCATCCACGCCGTCAAGCACATCAAAATCCACCAAACCGACAGCATAAAATCCTTTCAATTTGGCAAGATAAACCACATAACTCGGAGAATATCCGTAGCCGTTGTATGAAAAGAAACTGTGGCAGTGCATATTGTGGATTTTGCTTGCGGGGGCGACCTTGATTTCGCCGGCATCGATCATTTTTTTTGCTTCAATGAGTGCATTGCTGCGAACTTCAGGGTCGAAACTGTTAAGTCGTTTTTCAAGATCAGTCATTTTTCATATCCTTGAATTATATTTTCTAAAATCCGTCAGTTCAACATGACCTGACCGCCGGAAACGGGAATAGCCTGTCCGGTTTCATAAAGCTGAACAACTGCATAAACAATGGCTTTGGCAACATCGGAGGGCAGACAGCCGCGGTGCATGGGAATTTGTTTTTCATAAAATTCCTTGACCTGTGCGACATTGGTTGCTCCGGGAACTTTGCCGCTCTGGAGATACTGCACGAAAAGGCCGCGGACAGGATCGCTCCACAACGGACCGTCAAAGAAGTTGCCGGGACAGACGGAATTGACTTTGATTTTGTCTGCGACAAGTTCAAGTGCAAAACTCTGGGTCAGACCGATAGTACCGAATTTGCTTCCTGCATAAGCGCCGTTGCGGTTTGAACCGACAAGACCGCTCTTGGAGTTGACCTGAACAATATCACTCCAGCAGTTTGTGGCACTGTTCTGCAAAGCCATAACTTTGGAAACATGCTTGACGCAGAGGAAGTAACCGCTGTAATTGATGTCGGTAACAAAGTCCCAGTCTTTCTTTTCCAGAGTTTTGACGGAACCTGCACGCAAAACGCCTGCATTGGCAACAAAAAGGTCGATACCGCCGTAAATGCGGGTGATCTCTTTTACCATATTTTCAACAGATGCTTCATCGGCGATATTTACAGCGACACCGGATGCACCTTTGCCGAAATTCAATGCGGCTTTCTGTGCGCCTTCCGCATTTACGTCGGCAATGACGATATCCGCGCCCTGTTCTGCAAGCACTTCGGCGATACCGTAACCGAATCCCTGTGCGCCGCCGGTAACGACAGCGACTTTGCCGGAGAGAGCCTTGTTTGAACCTGCTGCATTTACTTTGCTGCGGTAGGATTCGACCTCCCAGTTTTCGATAAACTCACGGAAAACATCTTCCAGATAATGAACTCCGCCGAAAGCCGCAGTAAGTTTTTCGACCAGAGCGGCATCTTTTGCGAGAGTGAGGACGGTTTCAGCCTGTGCGTGAGATGAATTGGCGCAGAAAAGAGCCTTGCCGGGCATGGCGGCAACTCTCGGCAGATAACCTTTGGCATCGGCAAAAGCAGTAAAGACATCTCCGGTAAATTCATCAGCGGTCAAGCCGAAAGATTTGGCATAAACGATATGGTCGGGAGTGAGAGGTCCTGCGGCGATGGCAAAAGGTGCGGAAGAAACGACTGAAACGACAGAATTTTCAGCAGCCATA
>JAZRBX010000193.1:0-6404 GCA_045635285.1 Victivallaceae bacterium | reverse complement strand
GCTGATAATACTCAAACCACCGCAGTTTCAAAACCTGTCATCTCTGCAACTCCCCGTATCAATATCGATGCCGCAAAAGAAGCACCCGCTGCTCCCGTTGCTGATGATGCCACTGTGAAATTGGTCCGTCCCGTCCGCAAGACAGCACCCGCACCTGCACCCGCACCCGCTCCTGCCGCTGCACCTGTTTCAGCAACAGCTCCCACCGTTGCGGCACCTGTTTCAGCAACTGCTCCTACTGTTGCTGCTCCTGTTCCCAAAACTCCGGAAGTCAAAATGCCGCTGTCATCCAAAACTCCGACAGTTGCTCTTGCTCCCAAGAAAAATATTGAACCTGCACCTGCCGCAGTTCCTGCAGAAGCAAAACCCGCTGAAGCAAAAATTGCAGAAGCAAAACCTGCAGAAGCAAAACCTGTGGACAAAAAAGCTACCAAAGCAGTTCAGGCAAATTCCGAAATGGCCGGATTCCGTTTGTCAATCGGTTTCTTCGTTACACTTTTCCTGCTTGCCGCAGTTACTTTCTGTACCGTTCAGTATTTCAATATGTATAAACCCGGAGTTTTCGGCAGATATATTCAGATCCCGTTTATGGAAAATGTCGGCAAATAATTGCTGATAAAGGATTTGTCAATGCCTAAAACTTTCGTTCTTGATACAAATGTGCTTCTGCATTCAGCAGGGAGCATTGAGTCTTTTCAGGAAAATAATGTCGTCATTCCGATGGCGGTCATTGAAGAACTGGATAAGTTCAAAAAGTATCAGGACGAACTCGGGCGTAATGCCCGCCAAGTCATACGCATGCTTGACCAGTTGCGTGAGAACGGCAAACTCGGCAAAGGTGTTTCCCTCAAAAAAGTTTCAAAGATCGCCACGGGAAAACTTTTTGTTCTGACTGCCGCTTCTCTTGATTCGGAACTCGGTTCTGAAATGCGCGGAGTTTTTCATTCTGATCTCGGAGCGGATTCACCCGACAACCGTATTCTGCGTGTCGCATTTACTTTGAGCAAAATGCACAAGCAGGTGGTTTTTATCAGCAAAGATATAAATCTGCGGCTGAAAGCGGATGCTCTCGGTATCAAAGTCATGGACTTTGAGCGTGAGAAAATCGACTACAATGCACTTTACAACGGTTATCGGAGCATCGAAGCAGATGCTGATTTTATCGCTGAATTTCAGGCGAAAAAAGTTGTTGACGGCTCCGGATTCGACCTTTATCCCAACGAATTTGTATTTTTCCATGATGCTGAAAATTCCAAAAATAATGCGATCGGCAGATTTCACAACGACAATCTGATATATTTGCTTGAAGTCGGCAAAAATGATAAAATGTGGAATATTTTTGCCCGCAACAAGGAACAGCGGATGGCATTTGATATTCTGCTTGACCCGACAGTAAAACTCGTTACTCTGGTCGGCGGAGCAGGCACGGGAAAAACTTTGCTCGCTATTGCAGGGGCGCTTGAATGTGCTTTGCATAACAATTTTTACGAGAAAATCCTGGTCTCCCGTCCGATAATTCCGCTCGGCAATGATCTCGGTTTTCTGCCCGGCGACAAAGATGCGAAATTGAGCCATTGGATGCAGCCGATTTTCGATAATATCAATTATCTTCTCCGTAATAATCATGAAAAAAACAATCGCCACCGCTCTTCCGCTTCCACGATTTCAATAGAGCAGCTGATAAATTCAAAGAAAATCGAACTTGAGGCGATAACTTATATTCGCGGGCGCAGTATCCCAAAACAGTTTGTGATCATAGATGAGGCACAGAATCTGACTCCGCATGAGGTCAAAACGATCATCAGCCGTGCGGGTGAAGATACCAAAATGGTGCTTACCGGTGATCCCCAGCAGATAGATAATCCTTATCTTGATGCGTCGAGCAACGGTTTGACTTATACTGCTGAACGCATGAAAGATACTCCGCTTCATGCCCATATAAGTTTGCAGAAAAGCGAACGCAGTGAACTTTCCGCTCTTGCTGCCAAATTACTTTAAAGGTGTATATGATGAAGAAATTTTTTTATTTGCTGTTGTGTCCCGTATTGATGTTCCTTTTTTCATGTGCTGCTCCGCAGGAGGAGGTGCATCCGCTTCACGGCAAAACTTTTCAGCTTGCCGATGCCAAAGGTCATAAAGCCATGATGACTTTCAATGCCGACGGCAATGTGAACGGCAATTCCGGCGTCAACCGTTTTTTCGGACAGTATAAAACGGCGGGGGATCAGATAATTTTTTATCAGATGGGTTCGACCAAAATGGCAGGAGTTCCTGATGCTATGAAGTTTGAAGATAATTTCATGGGAAAACTCGGCAAGGTCAACAGATTTTTTATTGTCGGGAGAAATTTGACTTTTTTTGCAGGTGATATTCCTGTTTTGACCATGAAACTTGCAGAGTGAAAATGCCGAAAAAATTTCTCTTTTTGAGCATTTGCTCATCGTATTCTCATTCCTCTCTTGCCTTGCCGATACTGCACAGTGCCGCACATGATGTTCCTGATTGGGAATGGTTTTCAAAAGAATATACTGTTGCGGAAGATCGTGCGATGATTGCTGCTGAACTCGCTGAATTGCAAGTTGATCTTGTCGGAGTTTCCCTGTATATTTTCAACATAGAGGCGGTGCTTGATATTTTAAACCGTTTTCATCGCTTGTGTCCGTCAGCAAAAATTGTTGTCGGCGGCCCTGAATGTGCAGGAACAGGAGCAAAGAAAATTTTTGCTGAATATTTGTTTATCCATACGGTTTTCTGCGGTGAGGCGGAGGGACTTTTTGCTGATTATCTGCGGAATTTTGACGAGCGGACGGAGAGGGCGGTACTTCCGGCTGACGGCAGAGCGATTTTTGAAAAGTGGACTGAAATTCTCCCTGTCAATGATATTTTTTTCAATGCGTCAAAGGCTTTTGTGCAAGTTGAAACATCTAGAGGCTGCCCGATGGGGTGCAGATATTGTACCAGTTGCAATATACCTTTGCGGCTGAAAGAGTTGGATGTTGTTGAAACGGAACTTTCCCTGCTGCACGGCAAAGGGGTGAAAGAGGTGCGCCTGCTTGACAGGACCTTTAATTTTCCGCAGGAGCGGGGTGCGGCACTGCTTCGGCTTTTCCGTGAAAAATTTTCTGATATTGAGTTTCATCTGGAAATTCACCCGCATTTTCTCAATGATGAAATGAAAGCGGAACTTGCGGTCGCTCCCAATTTGCATATTGAGGCAGGCGTACAGAGTTTTGATGAAAAAGTCCAGCGTTCAATCGGTCGGAACAGCCGCAAAAGTGATGTGCTTGACGGATTGAAATTTCTTGCTTCCTGCAATAATTTTGAAACGCATGTCGATCTTATTTGCGGATTGCCGGAGCAGACAATGGATTCAATTTTTTACGATGTCGCTGAACTTATCGGATTGAATGTCGATGAAATACAGCTTGAAACTTTGAAAATTCTTCACGGCACGCCTTTTGCCGAAAATGCAGAAAAATTGCACTTGATTTATTCACCGCTGCCGCCGTATGATGTCATGCAGACGGAAACCCTTGCGGCGGATGAAATTATTTACTGCCGCAAACTTTCCCGTATGCTTGATCTTTTTTATAATCATGCATCATTGCGCAAAGTTGTAAGGTTGCTCGCTCTGTCAGACGGAGGTAAAGTCAGACAGATGCTTGACTTCATGCTGGCTCAAGGTCTTGGATTGAAATCTTTGTTCGACCTGAAAAAACGGGTTATTATGCTTGCGGATTATTTGAAAAAATATCCGAATGACCGTGCCGCTTTTGAACTTGCAGAAGTCTGGTGCGCACAGGGCTATCCGATGAATACTGTGCCTTTCGGAAAAATTTGCAGAGCGGAAAACTTTTCTGTCGAAAACCTTTCAGCAGAACAGCGTAATATCATAAATCACCGTGAAAGCAAAATCTGGCGATTGGAGTACAGAGATTTTTCAGTCTGCTTTGTTGTCAATCGTCATTTCAAACTCAATGGGGCTCTCTTTTTCTTTGCTTAATGCTTGATCATGTTGATTTTCTTCCATGCTCCGGAGCGGAAGCGGAAAAACATCAAGGTTGTCAGAAGCAGACAATATCCGACCATGAAAAACCATACCTGAATCAGATTGCAATGAAATTTCATCGTCATAAGCCAAGTGCCGGGGATCATCACCAGAAGCGAACAGCCGCCGATGATGAAAAGGATCGCTTTGGTATCTCCTGCGCCGCGAAGTCCCCCCATGAAGGTGAAACGCAGTGAATCAAATACATTTGAAAATGCCGCAGTGAAAAGCAGAACTGCCGCCATTTCTTTGACTTTTGAAAAATCGATACTGTTGCTCATTGCTTCTGCACTATGGAATACATTTGTAATAAAATCGGGGAATCCGATATAAATTACCGCCAGCAGAATCAGATAAGGGATCTGTATGCGCCATGAGGCGTAGACAACTCTTTCCGCAATATTTTTGCGTTTGCGTCCGATATATTGACCGACCAGGATGCCTGTTGCATCACAAAAACCGATGATAACTGCAAATGCAAGATTATTCAGCGTGATAAGAATGCTTGATGTGGTCAAGGCGTCAGGCCCCATATATCCGATCATAAATTGGAAAAATGTGAAACCGCCGCTTCCCAGAAGGACCTGCAATCCGCTCGGCATACCGTAATACATGAGTTTTGTCTGCCGCCAGAATTCAAATTTGAAACATTTGCGGGTCGGATAAATTTTCTGATCCTGCACAAGAAATGCAGTTACTGCCCAGATCATCCCGATCATTGAGCATATACTCGTTGCCAATCCTGCGCCGACAATGCCCAGCGACGGTATTTTCAAAAATGAAATTCCGTATATCAAAGCATAGTCAAGAATAATATTCAGAATACACATCGTCGTATTGACAGTGGCAATGATTTTGGTACGGCCCGTTCCTGAAAAAAATCCGAATGCGGCAGAACTTATGCACATGAAACAACTGCTCGGTATCAGCGAATAGAAAAAAGCAAGCTCAAGATCTATCAATTCAGGCGTGTGCTTGCTGTTGAGTATGAGCCATTTGCCGAGCGGCAGATTTATCAGCAGAATACAGCAGATCGCAAAAAATGCGAAATAGATGGAGTTCCATGTCGCTCTGACACATTCCTCCTGCTTTTTCGCTCCGAAATACTGTGCCACCAGCGCACTCGTAAAATTAATGGTAACAGTATAAAAGCTGAACAAAGTGAAATTCAATCCGCCGGCAGGAACTGCCGCCGACATCTCCAGAGTGTTGTGCCATGCAAGAAGCAGACGGTCAGTTATCATCAATATAATATAACTTGCCCCCATGATCATCAGAGGATATGCAATTTGCCATATTTCACCGTATCCGCCTTTACCGATGAAAGCTCTCCGGCTCACCCACGATTTAATTTTATTCATAATATTTCCTTTCAAAAAGAAGATGGAGAATGCAGGGGGAGAAGAGAAAAACTTTTTTGCAAAAAAGTTTTTTCTTCTCTCTATGCCCCCCCCCTCATTATTTTCAAAAAACTCTTATATAACGCCTTCATTTCTTTGTTTACACAAAAAAATGAAGGCGTGACATAACTTAAACGCTGTATTTATAAATATATTTTAATGGTATATAATGTAAATCCTTTTATAAAAAAATACCCTTTTCTTTTTTGAAAAGGGAGAGGGTTTAAGGGAGAGGGAAAAATCTTTTTTCTTTTAATCAAGAAAAAAGTTTTTCCCTCTCCCTTGAAAGCATTAACTTGCAGACCTTACAGACCTTGCAGCTGGTTCAACAATATACCTGCGGCGACGGCAGAACCGATAACCCCAGCAACGTTGGGTCCCATAGCGTGCATGAGCAGGAAGTTCTGGGGATCGTCTTCCAAACCGACCTTGTTGACGACACGGGCAGCCATGGGAACGGCTGAAACACCTGCACCGCCGATAAGGGGGTTGATTTTAGTTTTGAGGAAGAGATTCATGATTTTGGCGAAGATGACGCCGCCTGCTGTACCGATACTGAATGCAACAGCACCGAGGATAAGGATACCGACGGTTTGTGCAGTCAGGAATTGATCTGCAGAGAGTTTGGAGCCGACGGCAAGACCGAGGAAAATGGTAACGAAGTTGATGAGTTCGTTCTGTGCAGTTTTGCTCAAACGGTCAACAACACCACATTCTTTCATCAGGTTGCCGAACATCAATGCACCGATAAGGGGAGCTGCATCGGGGAGAAGCAGAGCGCAAAGAACGGTGATGAGGAGCGGGAAGCAGATTTTTTCCAGTTTGGAAACATTGCGGCTCTGGGTCATTTTGATCATGCGTTCTTTTTTGGTGGTGAGAGCTTTCATGATCGGGGGCTGAATGATCGGAACGAGAGCCATGTAACTGTAAGCGGCAACAGCGATAGCACCGAGCAG
>JAZRBX010000192.1:0-6363 GCA_045635285.1 Victivallaceae bacterium | reverse complement strand
TGGCTACGATCCGACTTGGAAAAATCCTCCGGTAATTGTCTTTTGAGGGAAATTTGAAATGTCGCAATGTTTTAAAGTATTGAAAAAATGTCCGCATACTGCGGCTCGCCGCGGCGAAATCACCACCGCTCACGGCAAAATACAAACTCCTATCTTTATGCCCGTCGGCACCAGAGCCACGGTCAAAGCTCTTGATCCGTCCGAATTGGAGGAATTGAATGCCCAGATAATTCTCGGCAATACTTATCATCTTTTTCTGAAACCCGGCATGGAGATCATGAATCTTGCCGGTGGTCTGCATAAATTTATGAATTGGAAGCGTCCGATCCTGACTGACAGCGGCGGTTTTCAGGTTTTCAGTCTGTCAAATTTGCGGAAAATCGAACCTGACGGAGTGCGTTTCGCTTCGCATATCGACGGCAGCAGATTTTTCCTCGGACCGAAAGAATCAATGGCGATCCAGAGGACTCTGCACTCCGATATTGTTATGGCTTTTGATGAATGTACTCCTTATCCGGCAACTTATGAGCAGGCGAGAAAATCTTTGGAAATGACTACCCGCTGGGAACGCATGTCCAGAGAACATCCGCTTCATGAAGATCAGCTCCGTTTCGGCATCGTGCAAGGATCCATGTTTGAAGATTTGCGTGTGCGTTCGATCCGTGAACTCAAAGAGATCGGCTTTGACGGTTATGCGGTCGGCGGTCTGTCTGTCGGCGAATCAGAGGAGGACATGTTCCGCTGTCTGGATTGGCTGACTCCTGAACTTCCGGAAGATGCGCCGCATTATCTCATGGGAGTCGGAACTCCGAAGCAGATCGTTGAGGGCGTAGCCAGAGGTATTGATATGTTTGACTGCGTGATGCCGACCCGTCTGGGGCGGCATGGTACTGCATTTATCGGCAACGGTGAAACCATCCCGATCAAAGCGGGGCGTTTTGCCAAAGATTTTTCACCTGTCGATCCTGAATGTAATTGTTACTGCTGCCGCAATTTTACCAGAGCATACATCCGCCATCTGTTTAATGTCGGCGAAATCCTGGGTGAAAAACTGCTTTCTTTGCATAATATCCATTACTTCCTCAATCTGGCACAGAATATCCGCAATGCGATCGAAAATGATACATTTGCGGAATTCCGGAAAAAGTTTAATTGAGGTGAATTATGCGTTTTTTTATCCAATATGCATGGGAAAGACCGGATTTTTTCTTTCCGTGGATGCTTTTGGTCATATTTTCCATTTGCCTGCATGAATTCATGCATGCCTATACCGCATTGAAGCTCGGAGATGATACTGCGGCAAGGACAGGGCATTTGACGCTCAATCCTTTTAAGCAGATGGGTATTTTCAGTTTGATAATGCTGGCAATGATCGGTATTTGCTGGGGGGCGGTGCCGGTCAACAGGAATAATTTTCAGAAAAAGTATGCTTCCGCATTGGTATCGGCAGTCGGACCTTTTACGAATTTTGCTTTGTTTGTGTTTTTTTCGCTGATAACTGCGGGGTTGTTGAGGATATTTTATAATTGCGGCATCGATGGTGAAAAAGTTGAATTTGTCTGCAATATGTTTTATTACGGTGCGGTGATGAATGTTATGCTTTTTGCCTTCAATATTCTGCCGATACCGGGATTTGACGGTTTCGGAATTATAGAAAGTCTTGTATCCAAAGAGTTTATACAATCTGAATTTTTCAAAGGCACAAGCATTGTCGGTGTTATACTTGCATTTTATTTCAGCGACAGAATTTTTGCGGCAGTGAATGATTTTACACTTGCTGTAATTGAAATTCTCGCAGGAGCATGAGAACGTGGAAGAACATGGCGAAAAAATTGTTTGGAGTGTATCTGATGTCAATCAGGCGGCAAAGGAACTTCTGGAAAATTCCCTGATGCCTTTTTACCTCAAAGGTGAAGTTACATCGCTCCTGATACATCGGTCAGGTCATGTTTATTTGAGCCTGAAAGACTCTCAAAGTCAGATCAAAGCCACCTATTTCGGCGGAGCTGCAGAGTGCCGCAAAATGAACTTGCAGAACGGCGATGAAATTGAATGTTTCGGCAAGTTGAGCGTTTATACCGTCAGAGGGGAATATCAGTTTTCCATTCGCAAAGTCAGCAAGGCAGGGAGCGGTTCTTTGCAGCAGCAGTTTGAGGCATTGAAACGCAAACTTGCCGCCGAAGGTCTTTTTGACCCATCAAGAAAAAGAGAGATCAAAATGCTCCCGCAATGCGTCGGAGTGATCAGTTCGCCGAGCGGAGCGGCCATTCAGGACTTTATGAAAATCATTGAACGCCGTGCCCCGCAAATGCACATACGGCTGTATCCCGCTGTAATGCAGGGAGATGGAACTGCAGTATCGGTTATAAAGGCGATTGAATTTTTCAATCGGACCCGTCTTTCTGACATTATTGTTATAACCAGAGGCGGCGGGAGTATGGAAGATTTGTGGCAGTTCAATGATGAAAATATGGCAAGAGCGATTGCTGCAAGTCAAATTCCGGTTATTTCTGCCATCGGACATGAAATTGATTTTACCATTGCTGATTTTGCGGCGGATCTGCGTGTGCCGACACCGAGTGCGGCAGCGGAGGTTTTGAGCAGTAATTTTATTGAATGCAGCAATTTTGCAGATGATATGAAACGCCGTTTGTCTGATCGGGTGGAACTTGCATTTCAGCGGATGACCAATCGTCTGGAGCGAATGGAGCACAGTTTTGTTTTTCGTGAAACAGAACATCTGCTTGATGTAAAAATTCAGCAGACGGATGAAATCGAAAATCTTTTGAATACCATGCTTGACCGCTGTTCTTCCGAGAATCTTCACAAATTGGCCCTGCTTGAAAGCAGACTGCAATCCGTCGATCCCGAATTGCCGCTTCAAAGAGGCTATGCCATGGTCTTTAATCATGAGCATGAACTTGTCCGCTCCGCAGAAAAAGCCAATGCAGAAAAGAAACTTCTTCTCCGCTTCAATGACGGCGAAGTTGCCGTTGAAAAGATTTGATATTTTTCATCTGTTTATCTGCATCCGGATCAGAGCGTTTTTAAAATGGAAAGCTTACAGATAAATAAAAAAACGGACACTTGAAAAAAGTGTCCGTTTTTCTGTCAAGCCGTACGGCTTATTTGTTTTTGTGACGCATTGCTTTCAATTGCTTTTTGCGTTTATGCTTTGCAATTTTTTTGCGTCTTTTCTTTTTAAGGTTACCCATGATAAAATCCCTTCTTTAAATATATCATACGATAATATATTTCTGTCAATCCTATAAGATAGCACATTTTTTGAAAATTTCTCTATCGAAAAGGAATTTTTTTGATATTTTCTTTGATTTTATTCAATTATTACCGATTTGTAGTCTTTCCCCGCGGGAATAAACGGCAAAACATGTTCTTCGTAGCCGGTATGGATATCCAGGAGGAACGGACCATCGGTATTCAGCATTTCGGTAATGGCATCGTCAAGTTCTTCAACTGAATAGACTTCTCTGGCTTTGATTTCGTAACCTTCTGCGATTTTCACAAAGTTCGGATAGGGCTTTTCGCCGATACAGCATGTGCCGCGGTTGCATTTTTCGCAATCGTGGCCGGGAGTGCCGCATGAACCGTAACAGCGTCCGAGTACGGTGTTGCCGCGGTTTGAACCGTACAGGCGGTCCTCCCATTGGGCGACCATGCCGAGGTGCTGATTATTGAGGATGACCATTTTGACATCGAGTTTTTCGACCAGCAGAGTGCCGAGTTCCTGAATATTCATCTGGAAACTGCCGTCGCCGTCAATATTGATGACCAGACTTGCGGGGCAGGCGGCTTTGGCCCCCATTGCGGCAGGCAAACCGAATCCCATTGCTCCCAGACCGCCGGATGTAAGCAATTGACGGGGGCGTTTGTATTCATAATATTGAGCTGCCCACATCTGGTGCTGACCGACGCCGGGAACGATGGTGGCGTCTCCTTTGGTCAAAGCGGAAAGACGCTGGATGACATACTGCGGCTGCAAAGTTCCCTCTTTTCGTTTGTAGGTGAGGGGGAACTTATTTTTCCATTCTCTGATTTGAGCGAACCAGTCTTTGTATTCGGCATAGATCGGCTCTTCATTGAGTTTGATCAAAGTTTGTTTGACATCGGCGATAACGCCCAGGTGTGCGGGTTTATTCTTGTTGATTTCAGAATCATCGATGTCGATGTGGATGATTTTTGCATCGCGGGCGAAATTTTCGGGAGTGCCGGTAACGCGGTCGTCGAATCGTGCACCGAGTGCGATCAGAAGATCACATTCATTGGCGGCGTAATTGGCATAAACCGTACCGTGCATGCCGAGCCAGCGCAGACTCAATTCATCATCTTCGGGGAAAGCTCCGATACCCATCAAAGTTGTGGTGACAGGGATGTTATAGGATTTTGCAAATTTGATAAGTTCTTCCGAAGCTCCTGCGGAAATGATGCCTCCGCCGGCATAAATGCAGGGGCGTTTGGCTTTTTTGATCATGCGTTTGATTTCATCGATTTCTGAATCAAGCGGGGATTGCGGGATGACATAAGCAGGAATATCCATTTCTGCATCAAAATCAACTTCACATTCGGTCAGCTGGATGTTTTTGGGGATGTCGATGACCACAGGGCCGGGTCTGCCGCTGACTGCCAGATGGAATGCCTCTTTGAAAATTCTGGGCAAATCGCGGGGATCAAGCACCAGATAACTGTGTTTGACCACGGGGCGGGTCATGCCGATAATATCGGTTTCCTGAAAAACATTTTTGCCGATCATATCGCTTGAAACCTGACTGGTGATGAAAACCGTCGGGATTGAGTCCATGTAAGCATCGGCAATGCCGCTGACCAGATTGGTTGCACCGGGACCGCTGGTCGCCATGGCGACACCGACTTTGCCGGTGGCTCTGGCGTAACCGCAGGCGGCGAAAGCACCGCCTTGTTCGTGGCGGGGCAGGATTACTCTGACAGATGACTTGCTGAGAGCCTGGTGCATGGCGATGGCGGGACCGCCGGGATAAGCAAAAACGATATCGACGCCGAGAAGTTCAAGACAGCGGACTGCGATTTCGTTACCTTTCATAGTTTTTGTACTCTTTGTCATCAAAATACCTCATATTTTATGGTAAAAATTATACTATTCAGGGTGTAATATAGTATAATTATCTTTTTTTTCAAGTCTTTTAATGATAAATAGCTTGTATTTTTGTACTTATGATGTATATTCATGGTATGAAACAGATATGGACAATCATCAACATTAGCTGCCCGGTCCGCTGAATTTTTTTGGAGAGAGCGGATTCGGGGTGTTTGTGTTTTATCTCCAAAATCCGAATTTTGCAGTATGAATTAAAAAGAAAGTTGATGATATGAATAATCGTAATAAATATGTAGAAATCCTTGATACCACTTTGCGCGACGGCGAACAGACCCCCGGTGTCGCATTTGCTCCCGCTGAAAAATTGGCGATCGCCAAAATGCTTTACTCCAATTTGAAGATCAACCGTCTGGAAATCGGTTCAGCACGCGTTTCCGAAGGCGAAACTGGCAGCGTACGCAACATTATCGCATGGGCAAAAAAAATCAACGCCCTCGACAAAATGGAGATCCTCGGCTTCGTCGACGGCGGCAAATCAATCGAATGGATCGTAAATGTCGGCGGCAAAGTTATCAATCTCCTTGCCAAAGGCTCTCTCCGCCATTGTGAGGTCCAGCTTAAAAAAACTCCGGAACAGCATTTCGCCGATGTCAGAGAAAATATCCTGCTCGCTGTTGAAAAAGGCTTGAAAGTCAATGTCTATCTTGAAGATTGGACCGGCGGTATGAAACATTCTGTGGATTATGTCGAAAAATTTATGGATATGCTCATTGAACTGCCGATCGAACGCGTTATGCTCCCCGATACACTCGGTATTGCCAGACCCGATGAGTTGCGTGAATATTTCGTATGGATCAAAAATAAATATCCGCAAATCAAAATGGATTTTCACGGACAT
The DNA here is from genome assembly GCA_045635285.1 of Victivallaceae bacterium. Taxonomy (GTDB): domain Bacteria; phylum Verrucomicrobiota; class Lentisphaeria; order Victivallales; family Victivallaceae; genus RGIG5270. The sequence continues at coordinate 376 of JAZRBX010000192.1, read as the reverse complement.
AATGACTACGGTTTGGTTACTGCCAATTCTCTTGCCGCAGTCCAATGCGGCATTGACGGCATCCATACCACCGTCAACGGCCTCGGTGAACGCACCGGCAATCAGTCTTTGTCCCAGCTCACTGTCGTTGTCAAAGATATGACTGACAGAACGGTTGATATTGATGAAGAGGAACTTTTTCATGCGTCTGCCATGATTCAGAATATTTCCGGTAAACGCTGTGCCTGGAACTATCCGGTTGTCGGAATGGATGTTTTTACCCAGACCTGCGGAGTTCATGCTGACGGCGACAAAAAAGGTGATCTCTATGCCAATAAACTTCTGCCGGAACGTTTCGGCCGCAAACGCAATTACGCTCTCGGTAAATTGAGCGGCA
>JAZRBX010000191.1:0-4543 GCA_045635285.1 Victivallaceae bacterium | reverse complement strand
GCCCGCTTGGCCTCCGACTTCCGAAAATTTCCCATGCAGGCGACGCCGCACGGCAGGCAATAAATTCCCCCTCCGTATCAAACCACGGCTCATCATAACCTGCCACAAGCAATTTTCTCGGAGCGATTGCCGCCAACAGCAAATGCTGGTCAAAAGTAAGAAGTTCGGCGGGATTAGTTTCATATTTTTTATATGCTTTGCAATACCAATGCTTGAACATACGCATTTCAGTTGCAATATTTTCGCCGTAATCGCGTTTTGCCAGAGTTGCACCACCGCCTCCGCACTGCACCGGTACGCAAGCGGCAAATCTGCTGTCTCTGGCAGCGGCAAGCAGTGCGGATTTGCCAAGTCTGGAATAACCGGTAACGATATTGCGTTCCGCATCAATTTCAGGGATGCGTTCAGCCAGATCAAGCCCTCTGCTCAAACTCCATGCCCACGCTCCGAGAGATGTAATATCATCGGTGCGGTTTTCATCCCGTTTGCCCCAGAGGTCAAAAACTTTGGTATAAGGAAATGTATCCTGCGACAGAGCCGGATCAGTTTCCCAATAATCAGGATCGGGCGAAACCTGACAATAGCACGCTGTCAAAACCGCATAGCCCGCACTTATAAGTTCTCCGACAGGCACAACGCTGTCGCTGTTCGGATTGCACAAAATCCCTCTTGATGCTTCGGCGGAGTAATCTTTCGGAAATCTGCCCCACATTTCAGGAATAAAAACCTCTTTATCAGGAATAAGTTCATGATTTCCCTGATAATTCAGAAAAATTATGACCGGCACGGGCTTTCCGGCATACCTCGGACGCAGAAGCAGCCAATCTATAACCGGACCGCTTTTATCCTCTTTGAAATACATTTTGTACTGCGAACGGACGGCGAAACCAGCCAATGCTCCGTCTTTTTCCTCAACTTTTTCGGTAATAAGCACCTGCGGCAGAGGCGGTTCTCTGCCGAACATTTCAGACGCAAAAATCGAAAGTATCTCCTGACGGCGTTTTTCCCAATCTGCAGGACCCTGCACCCGTGAACCGTCAAGAAAAGTCAGAGGGTCCTCCAGTTTGTACGGGGCTATTCTGGAAATATCATAATTCGCCTTGTCATAATCAGGGCGTACAGGTGCAACTTTTTTCATAAAAACTCCTTTGCATAAAATTTTTTCATATCTGCAAAATAATATAAGCATGCTATAATGCGAAATCAAATATATAGCATAATAAAAAATCAAAAAAAATCAATTTTCATTTTACGGGACAAATAAAAAAGGACTGCTGCTTATTTTCAGCAACAGTCCTGATTTTGTTTCAACAAACGAATCAGAAATCAAATTTGTACTGAGTCAGATTGTAACGCTTCTGCAGTTCGAGAATGACTTTCTGCAATGCTTCATTGACAGGAACTCCTGTAACTTTGCGGTGGCAGAAGTTTTCGTATTCTTTTTCGCCTGCGGTATAGATGCGGTCGCATCCGGGAGCTTTTCGTGAATTGCGGAGCTGACGGAGAATTTCCCCTGTGGTATGTTTGAAATCATCGACTTCGGTAAAGGCGGCAATATTAATGGCAATGAAAAAGTGTCCGAGGTGATACGGCTGTTTTTCACCGCTTGCAGAAAAACCGAGAAGCTGTTTCAAAAAACATCCTGACTGCAAAGCGGCACTCAGAATTTCAACGACAGTTGCATAACCGTATCCTTTATAGCCTGCGGTTTCTTCGCCGAGACCGCCGAGCGGAGTCAGAGCGGCTTTGCCTTTGACCAAATCTTCGAGGATGACTTCTGTATCAGTACGGGTATTGCCGTTTTCGTCAATAACCCAGCCGGGAGGAAGTTCTTTACCGGCTCTGCCGTAGACTTCGATTTTGCCGCGCTGTGAAACGCTGGTGGCGCAGTCAAGGAAAAACGGAAATTCTTCATCGGTGGGCATAACAAAAGTCATGGGGTTGGTACCGAGCATGTTTTCAACACCGAATGTCGGAGCGATAGAGGGACGGGCATTGGTACCTGTAATACCGATCATATTCTGCTCTGCCGCCATCAAACCGTAATAACCGGCGATACCGTAATGGGTTGAATTACGGACAACAGCCATACCGATACCGTAAGTTTTTGCGGCTTCCATTGCATATTCCATAGCGGTTTTGGAAGCAACCATACCCATTCCGTCGTGAGCGTCGATAACGCATGTGGCAGGAGATTTACGGACGAATTCGATTTCAGTTACAGGCTTCTGGATGCCTGCGTCGATACGGTCGATATAAATCGGTTTCAATCTGCCGATACCGTGAGAATCGATACCGAGTTTGTCAGCGGTAATAAGAATATCAGCACAAATTTCTGCATCAGCGGCAGGCACACCTGCGCCGATCAGAGAATCACGCATAAAGCTTTCAAGTGTCTTGAAATCTACATAAACAATTTTTTCACTCATTTTTTATCCTTTCACTTTGATAGATAAATTTAATCTGCAAACTTAATATACAACAACGAATTCAATTTACAACCTTGCGGATAAATTTATTTTATTTTTTTCAAATACAAAAAATAATTACCGCATTTCAAATTTTTCGGGAAAACGCTCTGTCAATTCATCAATATCTGTGAGTTTGAGAATGTCAAACGGCACAAATGATTGCGGAACAGGAGCTTCAACAGACAATGCATGACCTCCGAAAGTCGGCACATCACCGATAAGGACAGCTTTTACAGGAACTTCACTCAAAACTGCGGCGAAAACTGCGGGAATCATACTTATTCCTTTCGCTCGCAATGTAATACTGCATGCTCCTTTTTCATGCAGTATCCTGACCGCCTGAAGAATATCATAAACTCTCCTGCCAATAAAAGGTTCATCAAAAATCACTCCGTTTGACGCAAGAAAATAGTCAATGTCATACGGAGCATAAAGCCCTCCTCTTGACATGGAAGAACCTATCCCGCGATAATCAAAACCCCAAAGCTGTGCGTCTTTGTCCGATGCTTCAAGATCATGCAGCTCAACAAGTGCATCTGTTTCCGGCAGATAAAGTTCAACTTTTTCCGACGGAAAAATCCCGTATTTATAACCTCTGCAATAGAGCGAAACAAAAATATTTTTATCTGTTTCAAGCCCGATTTCCGCAAAAGTTTTTTTTCCGCTCATCACAGGCTGGAAAAGACGGTAATCCGGGATCGGAGTTTTTTCAGGTATTTTGAGGACAGTGCAAAGTTTTGTTTTCAATTCAGTGTCGGAAAGATTTATTTTTTCTCTTTCAGACTTGCACTTTGCAACTTTTTCTGCGATAAAATCCTGTACGCTGTACTCATTCGGAAGTTCGGAAACAGAATCAAATTCAAGACAGCGCAAATCTTTGAACTCCGGCATGGACTCTCCGTTTTTCTCTTCAGCATAAACCATGTTGAAATTTTTGCTGAAAAATTTATACGCACCGTTCCGGAGTTCGATGCTGTATCCGTGCGGCTGCGGACCTTCGACCATAGTGATATTTTCGGGACAGCCGAGCAAAGTGTAAATCTTTTTCGCCATGCGGTAAGTTTCCCGCGCTCCACGCAAATCAAAAAAATCCTGCTGCTGTGAAAGAATACAATAAGGTTTCGGGGCATTGGCAAGAATGAAATCTATCATCTCACCGCCGTTGGCAATCAATCCGTGCGGCACCTGCTCTCCGTCAATCGGAAGCTCATTTGCCGCATTATGATAAAAAGTGGTAATGTAGCAGGACGGTGCAACTGCAGCAAAACGATCATCACACGCCGCCGTCATTGCAGTCAGAGTTCCGCCGCCGCTGTTGCCGTTGATACCGATTCTTCCGACATCGACTTCGGGGCGGCTCATCAGATAATCCGTCGCCCTTATCGCATCAAAAACACGCCACTGTGCCATAGTTTCACCGACACAAAGAAGCTGTCGGTTGAGAAGATTATGACCGTTGACAAGGGTGTGTCTGCTTATTTTTGACTGCACTCTTTCGCCCTGATGGATGGGATCAACACTCAAAACCGCATAACCTGATTTGGCATAATGTGCCGCCGCCGCCACATAAGTTGCACCGAGTTTTCCTTCAATGGCATGGCCTGCCAAAAGGAGAATCGCAGGAATTTTCCCCTCAAATTTCGACGGCAGATAAAAATTTGCGGTCATTGAAAAATTTTCTCTTGTTTTGATAATAAGTTTTTCAACTTTGAAGTCAGTAAATTCAGCAACTCCGGTACAAACAGTTTCAGGAACACCCGAAGGCATTTCAAGAAAGATCGCATTACGCACACGCTGACGGGCATCGGCAATGAGTTTCAAAGCGTCTTCTTTTGTTTCGGCACATTCAATTTTTCTGATATATTCTTCAAGATTTTTTTTGAATCTTTCAGTGTAACTGTTTTTGATATTTTCACTTCTCAAACTCCCGATGTCAGCGGCAACACCTGTATCGGCAGACTTTGAAAACAATGCGGAAAAATATTTTTTGATACTCATTTGACAAAACTCCTTTTTACAATATTTTTATAATATAGTGTTGCTATAAATTTTTGCAAGAAATTCAGCAAATA
>JAZRBX010000190.1:0-4780 GCA_045635285.1 Victivallaceae bacterium | reverse complement strand
CCTTTGCCGGTGAGAACGCCGTTGAAAGCATTGGCAAGACGTTTATACTGACCGAAAAGATAACCGATTTCACGGGCACCGACGCCGATGTCGCCTGCGGGAACATCAGTATCAGGACCAATGTGACGCAAAAGTTCACGCATAAAATTCTGACAGAAAGTCATGATTTCACGATCGGATTTACCTTTGGGATTGAAATCGCTGCCGCCTTTGCCGCCGCCCATGGGGAGAGTGGTCAGAGCATTTTTGAACATCTGTTCAAAACCCAGAAACTTGAGGACGGAGAGATTGACGGTGGGGTGGAAACGCAGACCGCCTTTGTAAGGACCGATTGCGCTGTTGAACTGGACACGGTATCCGGTATTCACCTGAATTTCGCCGTTGTCATCGATCCAGGGGACCTGAAAAGTAACGATGCGTTCGGGAACGGTGATGCGTTCAAGAATTTTGTTTTTTTCATAACGGCTGTCGGAGTCGAGAAGACCGCCGATGGAGTCGAAAACTTCGGTAACACTCTGAATAAATTCAGATTCCCACGGGGCCTGTGCTTTTCGCATTTCCAGGACTTTTGCTGCGTATTCGTTCATTATACGATTCCTTTTTTACGATAATTGTTAAAATTTTTTGAATAATATGCAATAATATACTTGCTTTTTTTACATTTTACAATATATTAAATGTAGAAAATCAATCTGTTTTTGAGATTAATCATGGACCAGAAACGCTTACAATACTTTGTTACACTCGCCAAAATACTGCACTACGGTGCGGCAGCAGAGGAGCTTAATATCGCCCAATCCGCACTCAGCCGGCAAATAAATGTGCTGGAAGAAGAACTCGGATGTCAGCTTTTTGACCGCTCAAACCGCTGGAATGTTTCTCTGACTGCGGCAGGAGCCTCTTTCCTTACAGAAGCACAAAAAATCCTGACGCAGCTTGACAATGCCAAACGCCTTGCGTCTTCCGTTGCACGCGGTGAAGCGGGAACGCTGCTCATTGAAGTCATCCCCGCCGCCGTAAATGCGACAGGTTTTATCAATGCTTTGCGTGAACTGCAGGTTTTCTATAAACAACTGCATTTGAATATCAGAACTGCCAACAGCAAAATCATTTATGAAAAAGTCCGCGATCAGGAAGCCGACCTCGGTATCGTTCGCATGGGGCCGGTCGAAGCCGAAGATATGCGTATGATAGTCCTTGAAAACGATTACCTGCTCGCCGCCATCCCCAAAAAACATCCGCTGGCGACAAAAGAACACCTCTTTCTCTCCGATTTCCGCAATGAAAGAATTATTTTTCAGGAGTCGCAGGACGCCACTCCGCTCCGGAGTATGCTCGACATGCTCTGCCGCAATGCCGGATTCAAGCCGAATGTCGTCATGGAAATCGAAAATATCACCGTTCTTCTACACCTGCTCCCGGTTTTGAACTGCGTAACCATCCTGCCACAGTCTTTTCCGAGATTATACAAAGATCTGGTCTACCGTCCCTTTGAAGACTGCAATGCCCACTTGCCGATTTCCGCAGTATGGCGCGCCGACAACAACTCTCCGACACTCAAAAAATTTCTGCATACTCTAACTAAAAAATAACCCGTGGAGGTATTTATGGATTTTCTCGACATCATGCAACAAAGAAAAAGCTGCCGCGCATACCAGATCGGACGCACCATCCCCCGTGAAGAACTGCTCAAAATCATCGAAGCCGGCCGCCTGTCCCCCTCCGGATGCAACTCCCAGCCGTGGCGATTCATCCTGGTCGACTCCCCCGAAGCAAAAGAAAAGCTCTGCGATGCAGTAGTCGTAGGCGACGGAATAACCGGAGCTCCGTGGCGGCACAATGTTTCTGCTTTTGTGATTTTCGTTGAACAACCCGCCAAAGTTATGCCGAGCGTCATCGCCCATTACAAAAATTCCCAGCGTTTCGCACAGGGCGATCTCGGTGCGGCATGTATGAATATGTGCCATGAAGCGTTTTCTCTCGGCATCGACTCCTGCATTATCGGTATGAATGACCAGAACAAGATGGAACAATATTTCGGCATCCCCCACGGCTGTGAAGTAAGACTCGTTCTCGCCCTCGGTTACAGCGCAGAAACAGGCTCTTTCCAAAAAGTCCGCAAATCTCTCGAAGAAGTCTGCTCCTTCAACCATTGGTAATAAAAATACAGGTATTTTTTCTTACACTCACTGCATTCGCTACAGAGAGATAACTGCATTGCTTTTTCAGGCGCCAAACTATGCCGCCTGAAAAACAGTGTAACCGTCTGCCGTCAATGGGAACAGAATATTTAAAAAATGTCGTCCCAGATGTAGTTGAGGTATTTATTTTTGTAAGTTTTTTTAACGGGATTGAATGTACCGTCAGCAGGCAAATGTTTGACCATGATTTTTGAAATATAGTAACCGGTCGCACCCGCAATTATATCCGCCAGCAGACGGGCAAAAAATATTCCTTCGACATGGCCTGTTTTTGCACCTATGTATGACAGAGGAACCAGCAATATGAAAATGCGGTAAACATTCAAATATACAGTTACGATCGGGCGGTTACACCCCGTATAGAAAAATCCGCTGTAACGGTGGATCTCTATCCCCCAGAATCCCCACGGAATAATGCGCAGAGCGATAATTATGATCCTCTGAACTTCCGGGTCCTCCGAAAATTTAGTCGCCGCATACGGTGCCGCAAAATAAAAAATCACACTCATTATCAGAAGAAAAATAAAAGCAAAACTCATCGAAAAACGATGACATTCACGGATTCGGCTGTAAAGTTTCGCTCCGAAATTCTGACCGATCGTCGGCATCAGGGTGATTCCGAGTGCCATCGGGAATATAAACGCCACAACTTCCAAACGGCCCGCCGCCGCACTCGCAGCAACTGCCGCATCTCCGAAAATTGAAGTCATTTTGACCACAAAAACACTGCCTATCGGCATCATCATCATGCTTACAGCATTGGGGATCGCATAACGGATGATCTGGGCGGATGCGGTTTTTAACACACGCCACGGAATTATCTCAAAAACAATCAAATGATGTTTGTGCCTGACAAAATAAATATTGACCGCCCCGGCAATAAACTGCGATATGACCGTCGCCAATGCCGCACCTTTGATTCCCATAGCAGGAAAACCGCACCAGCCGAAAATCAAAACGGGGTCAAGCACCGCATTCAAAATCATACCGGTCATCATCATGAAACCTGATATTTTCGGCGAACCTGCACCGACAAGCAGACTGTTTGCCAAAGCACCCAAACTTGCAGTAAAACAGCCGATATACCAGATATTCATGTAACCTTCGACCTGCTCCAATGTTTCACCTGCCGCACCGAGTTTGATAAAAACTCTGTCATTACACAAAATACCGATACCGGCCAGCAGCAGAGAGAATACCATCGTAATAAGCAATCCCGAAGAAACGATCCTTGCCGCATTTGACTGTTTATTTGTTCCGAGCAGTTGAGCTGTCGGCGCCATTACACCATTGGCAAGTCCGTGAAAAAGGCAGCCAATGAGCATGATCACGGGGAAAGTATATCCCATTGCCGCCAGCGGGATTGTTCCGAGTTTACCGACAAAGTAAGTATCAACGATATTATATCCGCAAATCGCAATAGTCCCCGCCAGCATGGCGATACCGTTTTTAAGCATTGTCCTCCCGATAGGACCGCGTGTATAAACAGCTTTGTTTTTGCTCATGATAATTATTCCTTAAAAATTTATCGACGGATAATATACACCGTTTTTTTAAAAATAAAAGTTAATTTTTCAACAAAATACAGTGTTCGCAAAATACAGGAATTTCAAATCAGAAAACAAAAAAAGCGTTCCCTTCCGGAAACGCTTTTTTATTTCTCTCAAATCCTCAGAGAGAGATTGCATTGCAGGGGCATTCGCCAACGCAAGCACCGCATTCGATGCATTCGTCACTGATAACGGCAACACCGTTTTCCATAGTGATTGCATTAACGGGGCAAGCTCCGACGCAAGATTCGCAGCCACCGCAGACAGCAGTATCAACTTTTGCAGCCATTTTAACTACTCCTGTTAAGTTAAGATTTTTATTTTTTCAAGATTCTCCTGAATCTTATATACTATAACATTGATTTTGGAAAAAGCAAATTTTTTTTTGTTTTGTTTTGATTTATTCCGAAAAGTCATCAATATCATCATTTCCGACGCCGTTGATCGACTTGATTCCGGACAATATTTTTTTGAGTGGTTCATACTCTGCCCAGTTACAGAGGTCATAATTGCTCAAAGCATTGATGAAATAACCGTTTCGGTCAACTTCGATCATGCTGAACATCTGATATTTATGAGAATCCATACTGCTGATAAAATCTGCAATATCAAAATTCAGCACACTGAAACCGATACCTCTCACCGTTTTAAGTTTGCCGAACACCTGCGGATTTGCATCTGCAAGTTTCCGTCCTGCAGAAGAAAATATTTTATCATTTGAACAAATTGCAACTGTATTGTTTGCGAAAATCACTTTCATACTTTCGCCGAATGGAGAATTATTGAGCGGCAATTCGACAAATGAAACACCGCCGTTGGTTCTCATATTCTGACCTGCATACAAACTGAAAAACATTTTCAATGAACCTTTTTTATCGGGCAGCACTATATAAAAATCAGCTTTGCGGTCCTCCTGACTTTTGAAAATACCGAAGAAATATTCTCCCTTGCAATTTTCTGCAAACATCTGCGGTTCCATGCCTGACATCTGCATAAACATCGCCTGAATTGCCTGAAATTCAGAGTTTC
>JAZRBX010000189.1:0-2929 GCA_045635285.1 Victivallaceae bacterium | reverse complement strand
GTGCGACATTGGCGAACAGTTCAAAATCTGCCACTGTGAGAGCGGGGTTGGCGAGAGATTCTGCGAAAATCGCTTTGGTATTGGGGCGGACGAGTTTGGCGAGGTCATCACGGTTGATGTCCTGCGGGAAAAATTCGACTTCGACGCCGTATTTTTTGAGCGTATTGGAGAAAAGTGAAACTGTACCGCCGTAGAGACCGGCATTGGCAAGGACATGATCACCGCATTCGGCGATGTTCAAAATTGCGAAAGCATTGGCTGCCTGACCTGCCGAAAAAGCGACAGCGGCGACGCCTTTTTCCAGGGCTGCCATTTTCTTTTCAAAGCAGTCGACGGTGGGGTTGGCGAGGCGTGTGTAGAAAAATCCTTCCCGTTTGAGGTCGAAGAGGTCGGCGACGCTCTGTGCATCATCGTATTTGAAAGTGGTACTTTGAACGATAGGAGCGATACGGGGTTCGCCGTCTTTTGGAGTATAGCCGCATTGAATAGTTTTGGTTGCAAATTTCCAGTCTGACATAATTTCAAATCCTTATGGTTGTGGTTGTTGTTTTTGTATAAATATACCCCGAAAGAAAATTTTTTCAAGAGAGTTTTTTCAAAAATGAGATTGATTTTTCCGATTTTTGTGCTATAGTATATAACCCGTCAAAACCCTCACGGCTTTCCCATTGAACAATAACCCCGAAAGGCGATCGGATTTTTTTATGGAAAAAGAAGTTACAGTGATAAACGCTCTCGGTTTGCATGCCCGCCCTGCATCAATGATCGCAAAATGTGCCTCAAATTATGCCGCCGAGATCACTATCAATAAATCCGGTGAAATCGCCAATGCCAAAAGTATCCTCGGTATCATGACTCTCTCCGCCGGCAAAGGTACGACGCTGATCATCTCCGCAGAGGGTGCCGATGCAGAAGAAGCACTCAACTCCATCGCAGCACTTTTTGAATCCAAATTTGACGAGGAATGAGTCATGGCGAAGGAAAAAATATTTCCGGTAACTCCGATCTCCCCCGGTATTGCAATTGGCAAAGTCATCAGAATCAGCGGTTCCCATATCGTCAAAAAAGTTGAACCGCAGTTCGTTTCCGAAGATGCGGTGCAGTCCGAACTCAATAAATTTCATTCAGTTCTTGAAATCACCAAACAGTCTGTCTGTGAACTCAAAGAAAAATTGAGCGGGCGGTTGTCTTCCGGTGAGGCGGCGATTTTTGACAGCCATTTGATGATACTTGAAGATATGGCATTGGTCAATGATATTGAAAAAGCCATCTGCAAAGAGTTGAAAGCCGCCGAATTTGCCATTTATGAAGCATCGGAAAAATATGTAAAGGTCCTTGAAGATATTTCTGATCCTTATCTGCGTGAGCGTGCCGCCGATGTGCGTGATGTGCGTTCCAGAGTTCTGGAAAATTTTCATGCCAACGAGGGAAAATCCCTGGCAGACAATATCGTTGATCGCCGAATCGTCATCGCCGATGAACTCACTCCCTCCGAAACTGCCAATTTGCCCGTGGAAAAAGTACTCGGTTTCGCCGTCAATACCGGCAGTCCGACCAGCCATACCGCCATTCTTGCCCGCTCAATGCGTATGCCCGCCGTTGTCGGTATGCCCTCTGAAATGATGACGCTCGATCCCGATGCGGAGATCATCATCGACGGTTTTGCCGGCAAATTGATCATAAATCCCGAAAAACGCACTCTTGAAGCGTATGCGCTCAAAGCCCAGGAGGCGGATAATTTTTATTCAAGTTTGCTGGAGGAAGCTGAACTTCTCGCTGAAACCAGGGATGGTTTTCTCGTTCAGCTTGCAGGAAATATTGAAAAACTTGAAGATGTCAATGAACTTAAAAAATCAGGCGGCGAAGCCGTCGGTCTTTTCCGCAGTGAAATATCTTTTCTCTCACATCCGGAACCGCCGTCAGAAGAGGAACAGTTTAAACTTTACAAAGAGCTTTTGAGCAGTATGAACGGCAAAATGGTTGTCGTCCGCACTCTCGACATCGGCGGGGATAAATTGAATGACAGCGTTTTCCGTCATCAGGAGCAGAATCCGTTTCTCGGACTTCGCGGCATCCGTCTGTGTTTGAAAGCCAAACAGGATATTTTCCGCACCCAGCTGCGTGCTTTGCTTCGGGCAGGAGTCTACGGCGATTTGAAAATAATGCTGCCCATGCTTACCTCCGTACATGAAATCGTTGAGGTCAAAAATATTATTGAAGAGTTGAAAATTGAGCTCAAAAATGAAAACTTGGAATATGCTTCAAAAATTTCCATCGGTGCAATGATCGAAACTCCCGCATCTGCTCTGCTGGTCGATCATATTGCTCCTCTGGTCGATTTTTTGAGTATCGGCACCAATGATCTTGTCCAGTACACCATGGCGATCGACCGCAGCAATGATCTTGTAACTTATCTTTATCAGCCTGCCAACCCCGCCATCCTTGAACTCATCGGCAGAACCGTCATCGCCGCCAAAGAAAACAATATTTGGGTAAGCGTATGCGGTCAGATGGCATCTGACCCGCTCTATACGCCGCTGCTTCTCGGACTCGGAGTTAATGAATTGAGCATGGACTCCGCCTCGTTGAACATTATCCGCAGAGTCATCCGCTCCCTCAAAATGAGTGAAGCCGAATATCTGGCAACCGAAGCCTTAAAATGCAAATCCAGCGTCGATGTCCGCAGAATGTCAGTCGAACTTTTGCGTAAAACCGTTCCCGAAATCGCTGATATGATCATTATGGAAAACGAACGCTGACAGTTTTCATTTTCCAACTTGTTGATCTTGATATAACTATTTAATTCTGTTTTTCAAACCGCTAATTCAAAAAAATTGCATAATTGCAACGTTGTTTAGCGTAAGTAAAAATATCATATTTTCACTGATAATAAATAAAATTGACGGGTTTGTACAAAGAAAATAAATCG
>JAZRBX010000188.1:0-5216 GCA_045635285.1 Victivallaceae bacterium | reverse complement strand
AAGGAGAAACGCGTTTGACATTGAATTCAAGAACTCTGCCGCGGCGTATCTTACGCACACAGAATTCTGCATTATTGAACTGATAAGTTACGCCGACACGAATGGCCTGTTCGTATTCCTCCTCAAACCACAACGCCAGAGGTTCACGCTTGTGCGGAATGTCCAGCATGGCTTCACGGGCAAGCAGCGCCATCGGAGTACCGCCGCCGACCACATAAAAACCTTCCGCCGGAGAATAAAATGTCCTCGGCAGCGGATCAAATTCATCATCAAGTTCGCCGATAAGTTCTTCAATAATGTCTTCCAAAGTCAGCATACCTTTGACTTTCAACTGATCATCACGGACGATCGCCATATGACAGTAATGCGAAGAAAATTTCTGAAGGACATCATCAAGACAGTCTTCCGTATTCACAAAAAGTATCGGACGGATCAAATCAACAAGTTTGGTATTGTCAGGTTTGGTCCTTGATGCCGCAACAAGTTCTTTGAAATTAACATAACCGCGAACATTATCAGTATTGCCGGGGGCGCATACCGGATAACGGGTGTGAAAATCTTTGGTGGTAAAAGTTATCGCATCGCCGATACTGAGATCACTCGGAATAAATGATACATTTTCAAGCGGCAGCATAACTTCTTCAACAGTAAGTTCCGAAAGCTGCGGCACGACACGGATAATGCGTTCCTGCTGCAAATTTATCTGCTGGGTACTGCGGGCAAGAGCCGCCAGTGCAGATATTTCATCCGCTGTATTATTGTTGTTTTTTTTCTTGCCTTTTTCAAAAGGACGGTTGATGAAATGCACCAGAAAAATAACAGGAGTGAAAATCAATACGCATTTGTCAAGAATCGGAGCAGTAATGAACATAATATTCTCATTGAAACGCACTCCGAGAGTTTTCGGAAGTATCTCCGTGTACTGCACCATGATCAAAGTCAACGCAAGGGTGAAAACCCACAACCAAGAATGACCGAAAAGAATATCAAATGCCGCGCCCGCAAGTGCCGCACCGATAGTATGAGCAGCAGTATTTAAAATGAGGATAAAAGCAATCGGACGATCTATATCATGTTTTAATTTCTGACATAATTTGCCGACATTGAGTGATCTTTTGCGGATTTTTGCCAACTGGCTGGGCGACAAACTCAAAAGTGCCGCCTCCATCAAAGAACACAACATTGAAACTCCGCAGGCAATGCATACGCTTATTATCAAAACGATCCACGCCTGCAGCGTACTGTACGATCCGGGCTCAGAGTCCATAGACTTCTTCACAACCTCCTGTTTTTAAATACTTTCCGCCGCCGCAAATGAATTGCGGCAGCAGACAGCATATTGATTATTTATTATTTCTGCAAACCTTTTTTCATCACCGATGTATCAAGAGTGTCAAATCCCGGAGTTTCCGGAAGTTCCAGCAGAGAAGATTTCTCCGGACCTTTCAAATTCAAACGGTTGATAAGTATCTCTTTAATATCTTCGGGGCTTTCTGCCAAAACCTTGTTGAGAACATTTTTCTTGATCTCGGAGTAAGGCGGCAGAAGCAGACGCTTGACATCTTTGAATTCAGTCTGGTGCTTGACATACACCGCTTTGGCGATTTTTTCACTGGCAAGCGCCGCATCATCATCGCCGAAAACGACATAAGTATAACTGCGGCGAACAAGACTGTCGATGATGTCCATAGTCTTTTTGTATGAACCGTCTTTGACCTCTTCGAGCCAGCGTTTCATAGCAAATTCGTCCAAACTTACCTCAAAATGAGGATTGCCGGGATTTTCTTTGCGGAGCATATCATAATATTCTCTCGCTTTTGTAAATTTACCGTAGGAGAAAAGAAGCATGATGGCATCAGCAAGGAAATTGTTTTTGGCACTGGTGAAACTTGCAATATTTTCATTGGCGGCTATAGTTTCATCAAATGTCTTTTTAGCGGAATCGATCACGTCAAAATTCGGCACGATCATAACCCGTTTAAAATCTTTGTTGTCGATGATCAGCATTCTGCCGCTGCGGAATGCTTCAAACAATGCCTGCGAAATCATGCGTTCACAGTCAAGACTGCGGTTGCCGGGAGTTTTGCGGAGTCCCATTGTCGCCCAATAAATGGACTGTGCCTCCGGCAGACGCCAATCCAGAGCACCGTACTTGTTATTGAGTTCAAGTATCAGATCGGGATCAAGTTTGTATTTATCCCGCAAATACTGTGCACGCAGAAAGTTATCCATCAGATGGATCATTGTTTCATTGTTGTTCAAAGCCTTTGCCAGTTTATCCGGCACTTTGGAACCGGCACGGAAATCACGATGAAGTTCCTCCATTGAGAGATAACCTGCGGAAGTGATCGCTCTGCGGACAGGAGAACCTTCGGGATAAAGTTTCAAAAACGCTTCATCACTTTCGGGGGCGTCAGCAATTCCCTGCCAATCGGGATCCTGCGTAACAACCAGCATCATGTCATTGGCAAGCTGATTTTTGTAATACTGATGAGCGTCGTCCATGACATTGCCGATTTTATGCTGGAATATCCAGCCGAGTTCCTTGTAGAGAACCGGGTCTTCGGGATTATAAATGATCGCACGGTCACGGAGAAGTTTCAAGCCTTCATTAACCCAGCGCCAGCGGTCATCATAGAATGAGCAGGTAACTGAAATATTGTACGCCATATTCCATGCAAGGAACGCCGAACCTCCGGAAAATTCAGGCTGCAGATCGGTGATCCAGCGGGCAAGCTGCACCATTTCGTAATAATCGCCCTTCTGCTGCAGACTCTGCGAACGCAGCCAAAGCAGGTCAGCAACGATACCACGCATACTGCCGAGAGCAACAGTTGTGAAAGAAACCATTGCCGATGCGCCCTGAACCGTACCTGTATAACGCAGATGATGTTCCTTGATTTCGGAGTCCATTTTGTTCTCGACTTTGAAAATCATGTAGAGCAATGCGGCACTGACCAGACACAATACGATAAAAACCATGTACTTCTTGAAACGATTCATTTTCTCACCACCAATCCTATTTCACGACGCTTGTAAATATACATGCAGATCAGCATCAGCGGGAGCGCTCGAACGCAGAAGTACCACAAGCAGAGCCTGCCGAGAAACGCCAGCTCAATAAGTTCGCCTTTGGAAACCATATCCGTAACACCGAATTTCTGCAGCGGGATCACGATCAGCAGCAATGCATCGCTCAACAAACGCAGCCATGTATCTTCATGCGAAGCACTTTCTGCAAGATATGTCGCAAAACTGCCGAAAAACAGATACGCAATCGACAGAAAAATCGCTGTCGGCAATGAAAGACTGCTTGCAAATGCACAGCCAAGTCCCGTAAGAACAATAAGTTCCAGCAAAATAACCATAACTGCACGAATATAATTTTCAAAAAATCCTGTTACTTTCATCAGAACTTTCGGACCGTCTGACGGCTGGAAATACTGCGTCTGACGCTCGGGGTCCAAATTGCGGTAAGCCAGAAAAACTTTACCGTCAGGAGTAACGATCGGCATATTCTGCGGCAGTTTGATCTCATCGAACTCTCCGCTGCGGATAGTACTTACCGGATAGGCATAATAGAAGATCTGATATTTGCTTTCATCAATGATTTTCCCCTGTGAATCCAATTCAAAACGGGGCACACCTACATACCAGATACCGCTGGTCATACGCTGATTTTTAGTTGAAACCTGACCGACATAAGTGCGGTAACGAAGGAAGAGCGGCTGGCGATCCTTGGGATTGACAGGCAAGCCCTCAAAATGCCATTCACGCATTTCATCATAAGCGGCCTGCGAATTTTCAGCAACAGCCAGACGGCGCATTTCTGCGAGAATATTCTCCTCATTTTCAAAAGTGATATTGGCACGCTCTCCGGTTGTTTCCGCCATTTTCTGCAAACGCTCCTTGAACATCTGCTTGGCTCGCTCCTCAATATTGGGAGGATTGAAGCTGAAAACACGGCGGCCGACAAGAACTTCACTCTCAACTTTTTCACGGTCGGGAGCATAAAAATCCTGACGGGCAAACTGCCATATGATGATGAAATATATCGCAACTGCCGAAAGCAGCAGCAAAAATACATGCATCAGAAGCACACCTGTATATTTCGCAAGCCATATTCTGAATCTGGAAATCGGCTTGGATACGACCATGTGGATCTGATAGGATTCAATATCCTGAGTCATAATAAAACAACTGACCCACAACGATGAAAGTGCAAGAATGCCGCTCACACCTGCAAAACTGTACAGCAATGCAACCTGTATGAAGCCGCCGGCAGTACCATCGCCTGCAACAGTAAGCGGAATGCCGATGGCACAAACCGCCAGCACAATCAGCAGCAGCTGAAAAATGTGCGAACGCACCGCATTCTGCAAAGTTAATTTAATTATTGCTGCAAACGGTCTCATTTTTTACCTTTGAGTAATGAGTTGAGTTTTTCATCGGCTTCTGCCATAGCCTGTTTTTTCTCTTCGGCGACGGCAGTTGCAACTTCACGCTGTTTTTCTTTTTCACCCTTATCGGTGAAACTGTGGAGGAATTGTTCGGCATCGACAGCCTTGTTTTTGTCCACGACGGGGGCAACGGGTTCTTCTTTGACAACTGCTTCGGGTTCTTTGATCAGAGAATCAAGGAGTTTATCCTTATCGGAATCAGCAGTAAGGTAATCGGCTATGCGGCCCGCACCTGCACCGGAAGTTTCCATACTTGACTTGCGGGCATTGGAAATGACTTCGAGGAAGTATTCTTCCAGACTGCGGTGGGGATGGCTGACGGAAATATCCTGATCGCCGATCTCTTTACGGAGGGTGGCGAGAACTTTTTCCATTTCCTCTTTCTGCAAAGTCGGGATAGTGATATTGGTTGAGTTGGATACCGTCAGGAGTTCATTCATTGAACCCATAGCGAGGATCTGACCGCCGAAAAGGATGATGACACGGTCGCAGACATCTTCGACATCACTGAGCAAATGGCTGGTAACGAGAACAGTTTTGCCGCGTTTTTTGAGCATAAGGATCAAATCTTTGACCTCTTTGCAGCCAAGGGGGTCCAAACCGCTGGTGGGTTCGTCAAGGATCAGAAATTCAGGGTCATTGATCATTGCCTGCGCCAGACCGATACGGCGGGTCATACCTTTGGAAAATTCACCGACACGGCGGCGGCGGGCATGTGCCATACCGACCATATCAAGCAGCTGTTCAATACGTTTG
>JAZRBX010000187.1:0-1888 GCA_045635285.1 Victivallaceae bacterium | reverse complement strand
GATCAGCGGATAATTTCAACCGGTTACAACGGAACTCCGAGAGGAGTTAAAAATTGTAACGAGGGTGGCTGTCCCCGTTGTGCAGATCATGACACACCGTCAGGACACAATTTGAGTGAATGCCTGTGCAGTCATGCGGAGGAAAATTCCATTACGCAGGCGGCGTATCATGGTATTGCGGTCAAAGATGCAACTCTTTACACTACGTTCAGTCCTTGCTTGATGTGTGCCAAAATGATCATCAATGCTGGAATCAAAGAGGTCGTTTACGATAAACATTATTCTATTGACAAAATTTCAACTGCACTTCTGCAGGAGGCGGGTGTTACGATCCGCACTGTTGACGGGGAGGCTGAATGAGCAAAGATATTACAAAATCAATTCTTACTTTGGATGAAGCTGTCGCATGGCGTCAGGAACTTCGTGCCGCAAATAAAAAACTGGTTGTCACCAACGGTTGTTTTGATATTCTGCACCGCGGTCATGTTGAATATCTGAATGAGAGCCGCAAGCTTGGCGATGCTCTTTTGCTGCTGGTAAACTCTGATGCGTCGGTGCGTATTCTCAAAGGCGAGGGCAGACCTCTCAATGAGGAAAATGACCGTGCATTTGTACTTTGCGGTTTGGAATCGGTAGACAAAGCGGTTATTTTTGACAGTTGTGATTGTCATGCTGAACTTGCCGCACTCAAACCCGATATTTATGTAAAAGGCGGAGATTACACGATTGATACATTGAATAAAAACGAGAAAAATGCTTTGCTTGAAGCGGGCACAGTTATCTGTTTCAAACCGTTCGTAAAAGGTTTCTCCACTACAAATATTATTGAATCTGCACAGAAAAAATCTTAACAAAAGGATTATCTATAATATGAACGCATTAATCAAAACTTCAATGGGCGATATTGAGTTGGAACTTTTTGAAAAAGAAGCTCCCGAAACTGTTGCAAATTTTGTATCTTATGCAAAAGACGGTTTTTATCAGAACACAATATTCCACCGTATTATTGACAACTTTATGATCCAGGGCGGAGGATTCACCGAGGATTTCATCCAGAAAAAAGCCAAAGCTCCGATCAAAAACGAAGCTGATAACCAGTTGTCCAATCGCAAAGGTACTATTGCTATGGCAAGAACTAATGATCCCCACAGCGCGACCTGCCAGTTTTTCATCAACAGCCGTGATAATCTTTTTCTGGATTTCAAAGCTCCGACTCCGATGCACTACGGATATTGCGTTTTCGGCAAAGTCGTCAATGGGATTGAAGTTGTTGATAAAATGAGCAAGGTTAAAACTGGCAACCGTGGATATCATCAGGATGTTCCCGTCGAAAATGTTGTTATTTATGATATTGAAATAAAAGATTGATACAGGATTGAAAAATGAGTACAGAAGAAAAAATTGAAACCGCGGAAAATAAACCCCTCGACTTTATCCGTGAAATCGTAGCCAACCATGTCGCCGAAAATAAATATCCCGACGGCATCGTTACCCGCTTCCCCCCCGAACCCAACGGCTATCTGCATATCGGTCATGCCAAAGCGATTTGTCTTGACTTTGGTGTTGCCGAGGAAAACAACGGCATCTGCCATCTGCGCATGGATGATACCAACCCCACCAAAGAAAATATGGAATACGTCCAGTCGATCATTGATGATGTGAAGTGGCTGGGATTTGATCCTTCTCATTTGTATTTTGCCAGTGATTATTTTGAACAGATGTATCAGTGTGCAGAGAAACTTATTGAGAAAAAACTTGCTTATGTCTGCGAACTTACTCCCGAAGAGTTTGAGGAATATCGCGGCAACTCTGAACGCCCCGGTACCGAACCTCCCGGCAGAGCAAATTCCGTCGAATACAACCTTGATCTTTTCCGCCGTATGCGTGC
>JAZRBX010000186.1:0-5300 GCA_045635285.1 Victivallaceae bacterium | reverse complement strand
CCACTGCATCATTGCGGTTGCCTTTGCCGATCATGCCGCAAAGTCCGCATTCGTGAATCAGTCGGGGAGAATACGCATCTATGCGTCCGCTAGTAGTAGGACCTGCACTGCCGATGACCTGTCCCGGTTTAGCCGGACACGGACCGACAAAATAAATGACCTGATCTTTCAATTCAACAGGCAGAGCTTTGCCCTCATCCAGAAGCGCACACAAACGCTTATGAGCCGCATCACGACCGGTATAAATAACACCTGACAGCAGAACTTCATCGCCTGCGTGAAGCTTTTTCACCATATCACGGCAAAGCGGAGTTTTTATCTCAATCATATCAAATCTCCTTTTCCACATGTCTTGCGGCATGACAATTCAAGTTTACGGCACACGGCAGACTTGCAATATGGCAGGGATGATATTCAATATGAACTGCAAGAGCACTCGTATCACCGCCAAGTCCCTGCGGTCCGACGCCGGATGCATTGATTTTTTCAAGTATCTCTTTTTCAAGTTCTGCGTAACGGGGTTCGGGATTTACCGAACCGATTTTGCGGAGCAGAGCCTTTTTGGCAAGGAAAGCACATTTTTCAAAAGTTCCGCCGATACCGACACCGACTACTGTCGGCGGACAGGGGTTTCCGCCTGCAGAAATCACGCTGTTGACCACAAAATCAACAATTCCCTGACGCCCTTCGGAAACTTTGAGCATTTTGATCGCACTCATATTTTCCGAGCCGCCGCCTTTGGGAGCGAAAACCAGACGGACCTTATCGCCGGGAGCGAAAGAATAATGTATTACACACGGGGTGTTATCTTTGGTATTCACACGATCAAAAAGCGGATCTGAAACGATAGATTTACGCAAATATCCATCAATATAGCCCTGACGGACACCCTCATTTATCGCCTCATCCCAAGTTCCGCTTTCAAGCATTGCCTCCTGACCGATTTCCACAAAGAAAACAGCAAAACCTGTATCCTGACAAATCGGCATTGCCTCTTTTTCGGCAATCACGGCATTTTCAATACACTGAGAAATAAAACTTTTTCCGAGTTCGGAACTTTCAGATTTTTCAGCATCCTGCAATGCTTTGAAAACATCTCCGGGCAGCAGAGTTGTACCGTCAATGCAGCATTGACGGACACTTTCGATCAAAAGTTGTTTGGGAATGATTCTCATTTTATCAAATCTTTATGTAATGTTTCTGAATTTCGTGAGCGCGTTCTGCGATATTGGCGAGGTGGTCGCCGACTTTTTCCATTTCACCGACCATTTCGATGAAAATAATACCTGCATCAAGGGTACATTTACCAGCCTGCAAGCGTTTGATATGGTTATCTTCCAGAGATTTGGCAAGCTGATTGATTTCGCCTTCAAGTTTCAATGCATTTTCAACACAATCATTCTCCGTACTATGAAGTGCCTGCAAAACATTTTCTGCAAGAGAATTGAGCAATGAACTCATATTGCGGATCTCATTCTGGGCACCGTCGGAAAGTTTTTTATCGGAATCAGCCATGCGTTTGGTCAGATTGATAATATTTTCCGTATGGTCGGCGATACGCTCGGCATCATTGGTACAATGCATAAGCAGCGGCACCAGAGCAGACTGCGGTTCGGTCAACTCATGGCGTGTGATTTTTACCAGATAATCGGTAATTGCCCCCTGCATAGCATCGACTTTTTTCTCTTTTTCGGCAAGTTTATCAAAAAGTTCTTCATCGATTTTGCCTTTTATAAAGACTTCATTGACAGCGACATCGACCATGCCCCATGCTTTTTTCGCCATGACACGGATGGTATTGACCGCCTGTTCTATAGCGATGGACGGAGTATTGAGCAAGTGCGGTTCAAGCATTTCGATTTTGACATTGCCCTCATCTCTGATCGGCAGCAATGCACAGCATATTTTCGCAAAAAGTCTGATACACGGAAAAAGCATCAGCACCACGATAACATTGAAAAATGTATGCGCCATAGCAATATGCCGTTCCAGATTTTGCGGGACTTCAGCAAACGCATCCCCCGGCGTAATGGCATTGATAAAGTAAAGGAATATCGGATGATTCGCCTCTCCGAACGGGACATAAAACAGCACAACCATCGCCACACTGCCGAAAACATTGAACATCGTATGCGCCAATGCCGCCTGTTTGGCAACTTTGTTTGCCCCCAATGCCGCCAGAAACGCAGTAATTGTCGTACCGATATTCGTTCCGAGAAGCAACGGGATTGAGGTGTAAAAATTGATCAAACCGCCCGCCGCCAACGCAAGGACAATACCCATTGCCGCCGAACTTGACTGAATGATGACCGTCATCAGTACACCGATCCCCAAAGCTCCCAGCACCGCACCTATCGGCATAAAACCGCCTGCTTCAACAGGAGCGCAGTCGAATGTGCGGAAAAATTCAATAAATGACGGAAATGTACCGAGCAGTTTCAACTCTTTGCTCATCATCATCATACCGTAAAACAACAGACCGAAACCAAGTATCGAAAAGCCCCAGCCTTTGATTACCCGATTTTTTGAAATGGTAATCAGAAATCCGAGAATAATCGCCGGCAATGCCAATCCGTCAAGATTGAAAGAAATAATCTGTGCCGTAATGGTCGTGCCGATGTTTGCTCCGAAAATAATGCCGATTGCCTGAACCAGATTGAGCAAACCTGCATTGATAAAACCGATAACCATGACCGTTGTCGCACTGGAGGACTGAATAACCGCAGTTACCAGACTTCCGGCAATGACCGCCACAAAAGCATTCTGCGAGAAAAGCTGAAGTATTTTTTTCATCTTCTCGCCTGCGATTTTCTGCAAACCATCACTCATAAGCTGCATACCGAGAATAAATATTGCAAGTCCGCCTGCAACTGTGATGATCACCCCCCAGAAACCGATACCGAACATTTTTACTGCTCTTGTGCGGAAGAAAACATTGTGTTCAGGAGATGCAACTTCGACATTTACAAAATATTCACCTGTTTTGCCGCCTGCGGTAAATGAACACTCGGCAACACCATCTGCATTGGTAAGGACTTTTTCAGAAGAAAGCGCAGATTTGGCTCTGCCGCCGTCAGGAGTTTGACCTATGCTGAAATAGACAGGAACTCCTGCAAGTTTTTTGCCGCTGCCGTCAACAAGTTTGACGGAAATATTTTCATCTGCTTTGTGATTTATCAGAATTTCCTGATCCGCACCGCAAATCTCTATACCGACTCCGAAGCGTAACACAACTTCCCGTCCGGATTTGGGTTCTCTGATTTTCAGGTAGTGATCTCCGTTTTTTCTTCCGGCTTGCAGCGGGATATAAACAACACCTGCGACATCACTTTTAAAATCTTTGCCGTCTATAACTATATCAGAATCATTCAAAGGAATCACCTCAACGACACAATCAGCAATACATTGACGGCTGCCCTTACCTCCGAGCAAACCTTTCTGATTGGCGGAGAGAAGTTCTATTTTCACTACCTCTGCGAATTTTTCTCCCGGCATGGCATTCTGATCATTGCCGTGAACGATGCGGATAACATCGACTTTTTCATTTTTGACAACTTTTCTGCACCCTGACGCAAAAATTGACAAAACGCATAACGCTGTCAAAGTTACAGCAATAGAGCGGAAAGATAATCTTTTCTTCATAAAAAACCCTTACTTTGCTTCTTTTTCTTCATAAAATCCTATATAATCGACCTCTGCCAGAGCATCGCTTTGCGAATTCTGACTATTGCCGCAAACAGCTATTCCTATATTTTCGGGAACATATCCGAATTTGGCAAGAAAATCTTCTCTGATATTACGGGTTTCTTCATACCAAACTCCGATGCCGTCATCTTTATTTCTCAAACAATAAAACCAGACATCCATAACGCTGGAATAAACAGTTTTGCCCCAATGTCCGACGGGAGTTTCCGTTTCCCAGCGGTAAGCTATGACTTTCTGATTGAAAGCATTTCCGGCGGCGATATAAAGACCGACAGCCTGATCGTCTCTGGATCTTTTTCTACCGTCAGCCTGGGGCGGAAGTTTTTTAACACGCCAGCGCCAGCGCAGGATCGGAGTTTTGTTCAAATTGACGATCTTGGAAAGATCACATCCGAAAACTGCGGAAGATTTTTTGGATTCAATAACCAATACATTATCGGCTTCGGCATCAGGATCATGACGGATGAAAAAGTTGGTCTTGGGAGTAAACATCACTCCGCCTTCACGCTTCCAGCCGTCAACAAATTTCACGCCGTTGCAATGACCGTCCGGCATAAAATCCTCCAGCCATACACAATTATATTCTTTTTCAGGAACCGGCTGTTCATCAGCTTCGGTTTTCCGTTCCTGACGGGATACTTTCTGAAGAGTTTTCTCTTCGACAACTGCAGGGACTTCAACTTTTTTCTGCGGCGGCAATTTTCGGGACGGCTCTTTTTTTTCTGCTGCATTTGCCGGAACTGCGATTTCAGCAGCGGAAGTTTTTTCAGCCGGAGCGGTCTGAATCGTTTTTACCTCTTTATCAACCAATTCAGACTGCGAAGGCTGATTCGGAACGGACTTTGAAAACTTTTCACTGTCTTCAAGGGCAACTGCTTCTCCGGCAGCAGCTTCTGAAGTTTTTACACTTTCATTGTTTTCAGCGGTCTTGACAGATTTTTCAGAGACAGCCTCTTCAATCGACGGCTCAATAATATCTATCGGAGCACTTTCCGGTTTCAGATAGAACCGGAGTGCCGCAGATATAATAATAACTGCAATACATATCAAAAAATTATAAAACAGATTGCGCATCTTTGTAATCCCTGTATTTATTCATTATTCTTTTGACATATATTTTTGTGGACTTGATTCCGATTCTGTCTATCACTTCACCGTCAGGATTTTCAGGCTTCCATTTATTCGCCCTGCTTTCTCCTGCGTTATACTGACAAAGTGCCAGTTCCGTACCATGTTTATAATTTTTCCAACGGACAAGAGCTTTTTTCAAATACCATGTGCCGATCTCAATATTCAACCTCGGATCGAAAAGAAAACTTTTGTGCGGAACTTTCTTTTTGTAAAATCTCGCCCAGTCAGTAACCGACCCCTCCGGCAGAATCTGCATCAATCCAACCTCTCCGGCAGAACCGACAACTTTCGGATCAAAAACGCTCTCCTGAAAAATCACCGCCTTGATCAGCAGCAGAGCGACGCACTGGCCCTGCTGGAACAGGAGTACGGGAATTACGACGAGCAAAGCATCGTTCTCCACGACACAACCAAACGGGAAGCCGAGGCGCTGGCCGACCTGCTTGGCGCAAAACTGCGCATCA
>JAZRBX010000185.1:0-5261 GCA_045635285.1 Victivallaceae bacterium | reverse complement strand
ATGGCTACGATCCGACTTGCGAAATCCGTCAAGCCCGCAAACTTGCACGGAAAGTAGTTGAAGAGCGTGAGAAAAAACTTTTTTCAAGCACTGCCGATCTGGTCGATTTCTGCGACAGAGTGCTGGGCAGAGCCCGTCCGGGGGAACTCCCCTCGCCGACGCTGGTGTTTCAGGCACTCCGCATAGAGGTCAATGATGAACTCGGCGAGCTTGCCAAAGGTTTGGTCGGGGCTTTCAATGTGCTGAAAAAAGGAGGAGTGCTTGCAGTGATAAGTTTTCACTCGCTGGAAGACCGCATGGTCAAGCAGTTTTTCAAGCGTTTGAATACAGCATGCTTGTGTCCTCCGGCGTTTCCGGTGTGTGTGTGCAATCATACTCCGGAGCTGGAAATTCTGACCAAAGGGGTTATTTCCGCCTCCCCCGATGAACTGGCGGAAAACAAAAGAAGCAGCTGCGCCAAATTGCGCGCAGGCCGTAAGATAACTGACAAAAAAATAGAATTGACGGAGTTTGAAATCTGATGAATATTCAAACAACACAATTAAAGAGCCAGAAAAAGCAGATCAATGAGCATTCTGACTGGAGCATCTACTTCGGGATGATCCTCAAATTGACCGTGCTTGTCATTCTCGTTTTTGTCATCGCCAATTTCCACATCTATCTCAATCAGCAGATACAGACGATAGAACACGAAAATACCAAAATAACTCGCCAAATAGAAGATATTGACCGCGAAATCAAATATTTGCAGAATAAATACGAAGAGGCAAGTTCATGGCCCGAAATCAGAAGACAAATCGTCAAATTCAATCTGAAACTCCGGGCCCCCGAACATTCCCAGATATATTACATAACTTTAAAGGATACCGACGACATCAATTCGTATGCCGCAGAAAGTACCCCCCGCAACGATATTGCACATGATCGGTCAAAAAGCATGGCAGATACCGATTCAATCCATTTCAAACGCTGATCTGCGGAGATGCCGAAATGCTCAGCAGTAATGAAAAGATAAAATTCCGCATTCTTCTGTCAGTTTTCTGCATCATGGTGCCGTGCGTGATTTACATTATCTGCGGTCTTTTCAATGTCCAGATCCTCAAGCATGAATATTACCTCCTCCTTGCAAAAAACACCTACACCACAACTTTGAAAAAAGACGGCAAACGCGGTGAAATTTTCACAAATGACAAATACGTTCTCGTTTCAAATACGCCTTATGTCCGTTTGATCGCCGACGCTTCCATCATGCCTGAAAATAA
The DNA here is from genome assembly GCA_045635285.1 of Victivallaceae bacterium. Taxonomy (GTDB): domain Bacteria; phylum Verrucomicrobiota; class Lentisphaeria; order Victivallales; family Victivallaceae; genus RGIG5270. Next base: position 3,999 of record JAZRBX010000185.1, on the reverse strand, counting down.
ACAGAACGAGGAAAAAGTCGCCGATTTGTGTGCGCAGGAACTCAAATTGGATTACAACACCGTCCTCAAAAAACTTTACCGCAAAATCCCGATCCGCGACAAATCCGGCAACTATATCCTCAACAGTGACGGCAAACCCAAACTGCGCCGCGCCCCGTATATCCCACTCTGCCGTGAACTCAATCTCACCCAGGCAGACAAACTGAAAAAACTGATTTCCGAAAGAGAAATCAAAGGACTGCGCTTTGAATACGCTTTCAAACGCTATTACCCCAAAGGTGCAATGCTCGCTCCCATACTCGGATTTACTATTTTCAGCGAAGGTCAGGAAAAACCAAGCTTCGGCATCGAAAAATCCATGAACAAATATTTAAGCCCGCAATCCTCAAAAGCCCTCGTGGAAATCGGACGCGACGGCAAACAGTTAAGCTACGGTCTCGCCGAAGAACTCAATGTCGAAAACGGCAAAAATATCTACCTCACCATCAACGAACCAATCCAGGCTATCATGGAGGAAGAACTTGACAAGGCTTTTGAAAAACACAATCCGGAAGCCGCTTACGCCATTATGATCGACCCCAAAACAGGCAATATCATGGCTATGGCACAGCGTCCGACTTTCGACCCGAACAACCGCCGCACAGTTACGGCACAGAATACCCGTCCCCGCATTATCGCCGATGTCATGGAACCGGGCTCCATCATCAAACCTTTTTCCGTTGCCTACGCACTTGACAACAATATCGTTACCCCCGACACCCTCATTGACTGCGAAAACGGTTACTGGATTTTTAAAGGCAAACCGCTGACTGATTCCCATAAAATCGGTACAGTTTCAGTTACCGAAATCATCAAACAGTCCAGCAATATCGGAACTGCCAAAATCGGCATCATGATCGGAGAGGAAAATATTTACAAAAACCTCCGGAACTTCGGCTTTGGTCAGAAAACAGGCATCCCGCTCAATCCCGAATCAATCGGCGATCTCAAACCTGTCAAATTCTGGGACGGTCTCACCATTTCCCGTATGCCTATCGGTTACGCACTCAATGTTACTCCGGTTCAAATGATTCGGGCTTACGGCGCACTCGCCGACAAAGGAAATTTGCGTAAATTGCGGTTGGTGGACCGCATTCAGGACCCCGAAAGCGGCAAAATCACGATCATGCCCTATGAAATGCCGGTTCAACTTTTCAAAAATCCCGAAACCGCAGACAAAATCGTTTCCATGATGGCACAGGTTACAGGTCCCGGCGGTACGGCACGCAGAGCCGCCATCAAAGGCTATGAAGTCGCCGGCAAAACCGGTACCAGCCGCAAATACGATGCAAGCAGAGGCGGTTATTCAGGAAAATATTTTGCTTCGTTTATCGGCTTCGTGCCTGCACATGACCCTGCATTTGTACTGTTGGTGACTATTGATTCTCCGCGTGGAGGCAGTTACTACGGAGGAACAGTTTCCGGTCCTGTTTTTCATGCGATCGCAGAAAGAACCTTGAAATATCTCAATGTCGCACCTACTGTAACGGAAGAAGAAAGGAAACAAAAGTAATATGAAAATACATTTTATCGGTATCGGCGGTATCGGCATGAGCGGACTTGCTTCCATGTATCTGGCACAGGGCTACGAGGTTTCAGGCAGCGACAGAGGTGCGGAAAAAGCAGAAAATCAGCGGATACTTGCCCCGCTCAAAAAACAGGGCATACGCATTTATCCGCAGGACGGTTCATTTTTTGACGCCGAAAAAAGCGACATGATAGTTTACTCCTCCGCCATTGAAAATGATAATCCCGATTTCAAAGTTCTGCCCGCAAACATCACCCGTCTGCACCGCTCGGAAGCCTTGCAGAAAATAATCCTTGAAAGCCGCTTCCAAACAACAATCGCCGTTTCAGGAAGCTGCGGCAAAAGTTCCGTAACTGCCTATCTTGCAGAAACTCTGCTCAACTGCGGCATTGATGTTGACTGTCTGAACGGTGCGATAATCAAGCGTTTTCAATCCGCAGACAATGTGGGCAATTTCAGACACGGAGATGGTTCAGTTTTTGTTTTTGAAGCGGATGAAAGCGACAAAAGTCTGGTAAACTACACTCCTGACTATGCCATTGTGCTGAATATGGGGACCGACCATTACAGCCGAGAGGAACTTGCGGAAGTTTTCGGCACTTTCGTCAATAATGCGGCAAAGGGAGCGGTCGTTGCCAGAAGTGTTTATCAGGATATTCTGCCCTTCCTCGATTTTCCGCAGAAAGTTACGGTTTTTGAAGCCGGAGATTTGCAAAACGGCTTGTATTTAAGCAGTTACGAAGTAAGAGATGTCGCCGTTACCCCCGAAAATCCCCCCTCGAAACTCGGTGATGAATCTGTACTCAAAGCCTATGGAATTTTCCATGATGAAGCAGTCAGATGCCGTGAACTGCATGTAAGTTTCTGCGATAAATACGATCTTGTCATGCCGATTTGGGGCAGACACAATGCACTCAATGCTCTCGCTATTTTCGCCATGCTCCGCAATATGAATATCAAAGAAGAAAAAATTCTACGTGCGCTGGAAAATTTCAGCGGAGTTTTCCGCCGTTTTGATTTTGCCGGATTATCCCGTGAAGGAGCATACATTTTTGATGATTACGCCCACAATCCCGAAAAACTCATCTCCTGTCTTGAGAGTGCGAGAGAACGCTCGTCAAATAACATTTATCTGATTTTTCAGCCTCACGGATACGGACCTCTGGGCTTTATGCAGCAGGAACTCGGGAGGCAGCTTGACTGCAATCTCAAAGACAATGAATTTTTCCTGATGACCGAACCTTTTTATGCGGGAGGAACGACCTCTTTCAAACCGACTTCCGCCGAAGTCATTGACCAATGGCACAAGGACCTCAAAAAGAAAGAACATTTCATCCATGTTCCCGACCGTGATTTTCTGACCGCTTTTCTGCATGAACATCTAACTGTCGGCGATGTGGCGGTCATTTGCGGTGCCAGAGATAATTCCCTTGCGGAATACGCTTTATCCCTGACCGAAAATAACACGGCCTTTTGAACATTAACTTGTATTCAGTGCAGAGCCTTGAAAAATCATTATTAAAACACTTGATAATTTCCGTTTTTATAGTATATTATATATTATGATTTTTAACTTTTAAACGGGAGTTTCATTATGTTTTTCACCAGCACCAGAGCCAATAAAAATGTTACAGCCGCACAGGCTATCGCACAAGGCATTTCCGAAGACGGCGGACTTTTCGTCCCCTCCGAATTTCCTGCCATTGACCAAAATACTCTGAATCAGCTCGTCAATATGTCATACAAGGAACGGGCAAAAAAAGTTCTTGCATACTACCTTAATGATTATACCGAAGCTGAAATCAATGCCTGCGTTGAAAACGCTTACAGCGGCAATTTCGATAACGATATTCCCGCACCTTTGACCACACTCGGCGCAAATACTCACATCCTCGAACTCTGGCACGGTCCGACCTGTGCTTTCAAAGATATGGCACTGCAAATCCTGCCCCATTTGCTCACCACCGCCGCAGGCAAAGTCGCTCCCGATGAAGAAAAAGTTATCCTTGTTGCCACCAGCGGCGATACCGGCAAAGCCGCCCTCGAAGGTTTCGCCGACGTTCCTAAAACCAAAATCATCGTCTTCTACCCCGTCGACGGCGTAAGTGCCATGCAGAAACTCCAGATGACGACCCAGAGCGGTTCAAATGTTGCAGTCTGTGCTATTGAAGGCAACTTCGACGATGCCCAGACCGGAGTAAAAAATATCTTCTCCGATGCTGATATGCAGAAATTTCTCTCCGACAGCAAAAAGGCATTCTCCTCCGCAAACTCCATCAACTTCGGCAGACTTGTTCCGCAGATCATCTATTACATCTCCGCCTACTGCGATCTTGTTAAAGACGGCAAAATCTCAATGGGCGACAAAGTCAATGTCGCAGTTCCCACCGGCAACTTCGGCAACATCCTCGCCGCAGTTTATGCCCGCAATA
>JAZRBX010000184.1:0-1668 GCA_045635285.1 Victivallaceae bacterium | reverse complement strand
TAACCGCCGCGATCAGTCGAAGCAAATGTCTTGAAAAAAATCTGATCGTAGCGTCCAATATAGTGAACCGTCAACTTTTTACCGACAATGACTGTGGTCAAACGTTCCTGAAATCCTTGCGGTAATCCCATTTGAAATTGCAAAGCCGGACCATTGTTCAGCCAGTCCACAGGCAAATTCAATATTTTGCCAACCCGGTCAGCCGCCTCAATCAAATATTCCGGCAAAGGTTCGGAGTCAACCAGAACTTCAGCTTTCATTAAAGCCACGATATCCACATCCTGCGTAGTGCGGGGAACCAAACCGGTAGCAATCAAAGCTGAACCGCCGCAAACAACGATCTCTGTTGCCGGTGCATCATCCAGAATCAAATGTTCGTTTATCAGCATCAGAGCTTCATTCAATTTTGATATATCTATCGGTTTCATAAAAAACTCCTGTTAAATATTAGTTTTTCTTAATATAGCATGATTGCATCAAATATCAAGTCCGACATTGATTTTCTTTGAAGCGGTGTTATATTTTAGTGTCGCGCGTGCGTAACAGGCAACAGTTTGCCTCATCGACGGTTTGTGACAGAAAGTTTACGGATCTGTACTGACTTTTACAGACGATTACGGACAAGTAGAGCATCCGGAGATTTGTCCGTTTCGTCCGTTCCCGTCCGTTTTTGTCCGTATGCAATACACTCTGACAAAAGATTGACTGACACTGCTTCCTCCCTGCCGTTTTTTCGTTATAAAACTGCAGGTGCAATTTCTGTCTTTTTCAATTCCTTCTTTCGATTTTATCCGATTTCTACTCAATTCTGTCACAAACCGTCGAAGAACCGAAAGTTTAAGCATATTCCGCCTTTGAAACCAAAGAAAAGACAGCGGAATTTGATTAGTTGATCGAATGAACTTTCTCCGGCAGAGTCAACACCGATTCAGAGGTGAGTTTGCTTAAAAGTTCGATACCGCAATTTTGCAGACGGTCATTGACTTTTTCGGCAAATTCCCTCTTTAATTCTCCAATGGCAGTGCGTTCAGATACTTCGGCGAAGCGGGGATTGCTGATGCACTCCCAAACGACGGAGAGCATATCAAAGATGGTCAGCCAATCAGGGAACTTGACGGTCTCAATTTCAAACAGTTTGTGCATTGTGTTTGAATCTTTCAGAAAATAGCTTCGCCCGCGTTTGCTTTTATCCAGCGTTACAGTTATTCCGGAAGTACAGAGTTCATCCAGCACGTCACTGGCAGATTTCCAGGAAAAACCTCCTGCATCTGCCACATCTTGGATTCGACAGAATTCCTTATTCAACATTGCAAGCACCGCCTCTGCCCGGGCTGACATCCCGAATGCCCCCCGCAAACGCAACAAAAGCGATGCATTACCTTTGGTTGAAAACGGCATCACCTTATTACTTCGGAGATATTGATTGCGTTTGAATCCGTAACGCAATGCCGTTTCATCCGGCTTGGGTACAAACTCATTACCGAAGAACATCGTTTCGCCCCCAGTATCTTTCGGCAGAAAATTTTTGGCAAGCGGCTGCCATTTTTTCAAAATTACCGAAGCGGCAATAAAGCCGAGAGATTTCCGGTCGGCATGGTCAAAGCGTTTCAGTAAGGCTTTCAAACGGGGCAGATTGATGCTTTCTCCATTGCATTGCAGCCAGTCAAT
>JAZRBX010000183.1:0-2021 GCA_045635285.1 Victivallaceae bacterium | reverse complement strand
CCTTCGACATCGACCATGATACCGCCTTTGACGCGGTGACGCATGAAACCTTTGACGATGCTGCCTTCGCCGTATTCGGTGGTGATTTTGGTCCAAGCCTTGATGGATTCGGCTTTTTCGAGGCTGATTTCGGGCATGCTGTTGTCGTTTTCGATCTCTTCGAGGTAGACGTCGATCTTCTGACCTTTTTCCACTTCGTCGAATTTGATGAACTGGGCTGCGGGGACGAAACCTTCGGCTTTGTAACCGATATCAACGAGTACGCCGTCCTGACGTTTTGAAACGATAGTACCGGTGATGATACTGCCGCGGGTGAATTCGGTTTTTTTGGTTTCGGCTGCTTTCATCAGATCTTCCATGCTGGGCATGTTGCTGAGATCGACGAAACTTGCATTGTTTTCTGTTGCTGACATGTTAGTTTTTCTTTTTGGGTTGGTTGGTTTTGTTTTATTTACTTCCGATCGTATCTGCACCGTGCGGACACGATCCCCGTGAGTTGTTTAATATAGCGCAAATTGCGGAAAATGCAAGCGCTTTATATATAAAATATTAAGAAAACTGCGGATGATCCTGTTTTTCAAGCAGTTTGTAAAGCGTCGGAGAAAGCGAAAATTCATCCATTAAAGTTTTCACATTGTCCAAATGAGCATTGCATGACGGAGAGGTCTGCTGATTCAATTCTGCTCTTATCAGCAGATTTTTCGGTGTGTGTGCAAGGTCGACAAATTCGAGGAGCTGAACCTGATAGTTGCGGCTTTTCAGCAGTTCGGCACGGATGGTATCGGTGAGAAGAGCGCTGAAACGCTCTTTTACAATGCCGTAATCGCCGAGGACCTTGAGGTTTCTGCTTTTGAACTGATAATAGAGTTCATGCTGACAGCAGGGGACGGAAAGAATGTAGTGTACATTTCTTTTGACCGCATGAAAAAGCGCGTAATCCGTGGCAGTGTCGCATGCGTGCAGTGTGATTATCATATCGACCGGATTCTGATCGGCATAAGTTCCTATATCTCCGCAAATGAAAGACAGTTTGTCATAACCGTATTTCTGTGCTATATTTTTACAGTCGGCGATGACATCCTCTTTGAGGTCCATGCCGACCATGCGGATGTTCCATTTGCGTATTTCCGTGAAGTAGTAGTAAAGGATGAATGTCAGGTAAGATTTTCCGCAGCCGAAGTCAACGATGGTGAACGGACGGTCGGCGGGAGGTTCATGTTTTTTGAGCATATCGTCGGCAAATTCAAGGAAGCGGTTTATCTGTTTGAATTTGGCGGATGCTTTTTTGACGGGAGTAAAATCGCTGTGAAAAACTCCGAGATCGACGAGAGCGGGGATTTGCATACCTTCACGGAGGAGGTGATTTTTGGTACGGTCATGAGTTTTTGCAGTGTTTTGTATTGGTTTTTTCAGTTTCGATTTTTTGAAAAGGATACGCTTTTTTGCGGCGCGGAAACTGTATGAAAATTCTTCTGTGAAAATTTCCATCTGCATAAAAAATGTGCCGAAAAATGAGAATATTTCATGTTGAAAAATATTTTCAATATCGGTGATTTTTTCGTGAAATGATTGTTTTTCGGTAAATTTTTCGACTTGAAAAATTCCGCTTTCGAGTTTGACTGCAGAAATTTTCCGCCATTTGGAATCTTTGGCTGCACCACTCATGACAAAGCGGATAATGCTCTGTTTTTCAATATTTTGCAGTTCAATGGGCAGTTTGTCATTCATATATTATCCAGCCGGGTTCGAGGGTTTCTATTTTTGTATCCATAAGTTTGATGAATGAACCGTACATCGAAGCCGCTGTTTGCAAAGATGTATCCGCATCGGGAGCGCTTACCACCATGAAATAAGCGTTTTTCAGCAGTTTTCCGACTGTATTGATACATTTTTCATCGGAACTTAAATCAATACAGTTGGTGTATTCCCATGCACTTTCGGCGACGGGGCGGACGGCTTTTTTGACGGAACTTAATTTTTCATCGGGGAGCTGCAGAAAATCATGCAGAGTGAAATTGGCA
>JAZRBX010000182.1:0-6583 GCA_045635285.1 Victivallaceae bacterium | reverse complement strand
TTGGCCTCCGACTTGGCAGTATCCGCAACAGGACTTACGGTACTGCTCCGACTTACAACCGTATTGTCCGTGCCGAACTTGTCCGCTTCAAAAGAGATGAGGATGGAACTTTTGTCAAACGCAAAAAATCAGATGAGCCTGCGGTTGAGGTCGATGTCCCCATAAAAACAATTAAAGAATTGAGAGAGGATGCAAAAAATGCAAAAGCAGATTAAAGATATATTAATAGAAATCGGCGAAGACCCTGAACGTGAGGGGTTGCTCAAAACTCCGGAAAGAGTCGAAAAAGCATGGCAGTACATCATGCGCGGATACAAGCAGAATTTGACCGATGTGGTCAACGGTGCGGTTTTTGAAGCAGAATCCGATGACATGATCATCGTCCGCAATATTGAATTTTTCAGTATGTGTGAACACCACATGCTGCCGTTTTTCGGCCGATGTTATGTCGGTTATATCCCCAAACAGAAAATTCTCGGGGTCAGCAAAATCGCCCGTATTGTCGATATGTTTGCCCGCCGCTTGCAAATTCAGGAGCGTTTGACCCGTCAGGTTGCAGATGCCATTATGGAATGTGTCGATGCCGAAGGTGTCGGCGTTGTTTGCGAAGCACAACATTTGTGTATGCAAATGCGCGGAGTTGAGAAACAGCATTCCGTAATGACCACAAGTGCCATGATCGGTTCTTTCCGCAAAGAAGCCGAAACCCGTCAGGAATTTCTCAAACTTATCCGTACCGGAGGCGATAACTGATGCGGGCTCTTGTTCAACGTATTTCTCACGGCAAAGTTACCGTTGACGGTGAAGTTACGGGAAGAGTTGATAAGGGAGGGCTTCTTATTCTGCTCGGAGTTACCCACAGCGATACATCGGAAGATGTCAAATATCTTGCCCGCCGTGTGGTAAATTTGCGTATTTTCCATGATGACGAGGGCAAAATGAACCGCTCTCTGCTGGATGTCGGCGGCGGGGCTCTGGTCGTTTCACAATTTACTCTTTATGCAGACAGCCGCAAGGGCAACCGTCCGGGGTACAGTGATGCTGCTCTGCCTGAATATGCGGAGAAACTTTATGAAGAGTTCAAAGCGGAAATACAGACTTATCCGCTTGCGGAATTCGGATGCGGCATATTCGGTGCGGAGATGGAAGTAGATTTTTGCAATATGGGCCCTGTAACAATTATGCTTGAATCGAAAAAATGAAAAAAAAAGTTGTTCTTCTCGGAAGCACAGGCTCTGTCGGATGCAGTGCATGCAAAGTACTCGGATTTCATAAAGATAAATTTGAAGTTGCCGCACTCTGTGCCAATGTCAATTATAAAATCATGCTTAATCAGGCAGCAGCTCTCGGTGTCGGAAAAGTTGTTGTCGGAAATAAGGATTTTTACTTGCGCTGCTGCGCGGAAGCACCGTCCGGTACGGAAGTTATGTGCGGCACGGAGGCAATGATCGATTGCGTGAGCGATCCTGAAGTTGATATTGTTGTTTGTGCCATTCTCGGACGGGATGCACTTCTGTTGGTACTGCGTGCGCTTGAATGCGGCAAAACTGTTGCACTTGCCAGCAAGGAAGTTATGCTTATGGCAGGCCCTCTTGTAATGAGTACGGCTCAAAAATACGGAGGAAAAATCATTCCGGTAGACAGTGAACATTCTGCAATTTTTCAATGTATGCTTGGGCGTTCCTGCGAGGATGTCAAATCTCTCATTCTGACATGTTCTGGCGGACCTTTCCGCAAATATGATAAAAATATGCTTGAAAAAGTTACGCTTGAAGATGCATTGAAACATCCCGTCTGGTCGATGGGCAGAAAAATAACGGTGGATTCAGCATCGTTGATGAACAAAGCATTGGAAGTTGTTGAGGCGGCGTATCTTTTCGGTATGAAACCGGAGAATATCAAAGTCTGGATACATCCTGAAAGCATAGTTCATTCCTTTGTGGAATTTAAAGATAATTCACTTGCGGCTCTGCTTGCCGAACCGTCAATGGAACTTCCGATACAGTATGCTTTGAGTTATCCTGAAGTTTTGCAGGGGACGGTTGAATCTCCCGACCTTGCCGAAATCGGGGCATTGCATTTTGAAAATGTTGATAATGAACTTTTTCCGTCGGTGGATATTGCAAAAGAGGCATTGACCATCGGGAAAAATATGCCGTTGTGCATGAATGCGGCGAATAATGTTGCCGTTGCCAGATTCTGCAGAGGAGAGATCCCCTTTACCGGAATTTGGAAAGTGATAGAAAAAACTATGGCAAAGACCGCTGTTGCAGATTTGAATGATTTGTCTGATATTCTGCAGGCTGACACGATGATTACAGAAATGGCTGAAAATATAAAAGTAAAAGGAGTTTGAGATGAGTTGGGACAATATTGTTGAATATCTTTCTATGGCAGGTGCGTTTATTTTTATGGTATTTTTCTTCGGTTCATGTGTTTTTGTGCATGAACTCGGACACTTTCTGGCTGCCAAATGGCGCGGTTTGCACATTGACGCTTTTTCCATAGGATTCAAAAAAATATGGAGCAAAAAAGTCAACGGCATTGATTACCGTATCGGCTGGCTGCCGCTCGGAGGCTATGTCGAACTGCCGCAGGTGGATTCCGCAAGCGATGAGATCAAAGCGGCGGACGGAACTGTACTGCCGCCTGCGAAAGCATTTGACCGTCTGGTAACGGCTTTTGCAGGACCGTTTTTCAATATTCTTTACGGGTTGCTGCTCGGATGTCTGATCTGGTGGATCGGCATGCCGCAGGATTCTCCCAAAATGCGGGAGATCGAAGTTGCTTCCATCGTTGAAAAATCTCCTGAATATGAAGCAGGTTTGCGTGCCGGTGATAAAATCGTGAAAATCAACGGCAGAAGTTTCCGTATGACTTGGAGCGAGTTCACCAAAGAACTGCTTTTTTCCATCGGGGAGGTGGAACTTGAAGCTGTGGGAAAAGACGGTTTGAAAACTGTCCGCTACACCCCCGCCGTAAATCCCGATGCTCCCGGCAATTTGAAGTATGAAAAAATTGCTTATCCCTTTTTTGAGCCGCTCATTCCGCTGGAACTTTATCCTGAAAAAGGTTCGCCTGCGGCACTTGCCGGATTGCAGAAAGGGGATTTGCTGGTATCGGTGAACGGTATCAGATTCAAAGATTATTTTGAATTTTTTCATTATATCAATTACAATGATTCGGGGAAACTTCTTTTTGAAGTTAAACGCGATGGACAACTCCTTGAATATGAGGTCGTTCCGACAGAAATCAAACTTGAAGAAAAAGACAGACAGTTTATCATCGGTATTGCTTATTCGGATAAAATGCCTCTCGCTGTTACCAATGTCGTGCCGTCGCTTCCTGCGGCGGATGCAGGAGTGAAAAACGGCGATATTATTGAAAAATGGAACGATACATCGATCGATTCTTTTGAAACATTCAGCAAACTTGCAAAAGCCAATCGCGGTGAAAAAGTTATGCTTTCCGTCAAACGCGGCGAAGAAAATTTGCAGCTTTATGTTCAGCCTGTTGAAAAACGCATTTTTGATACAGGTTTGACGATCGGTCTTAAAGATTATCCCAATCCTTTGCAGCAGTTTTTTGCAACATTGGAGATGAGTTTCAAATCGCTTCGCGGACTTTGCACTTCTGTCGGCAATATGCTCGGAATAACCGATTCAACAAGTTCGATTCAGCTCCGCCACATGTCAGGACCTGCGGGGATTGCTGATACATTGTTCAATGCGGTGCATAAATCCAGTATCATGACCGGGATTTATTTTGTGGTTGTCATAAGTTTTGCATTGGCAATATTCAATCTCATGCCGCTGCCGGTGCTTGACGGAGGACATATAGTTTTTGCACTTATTGAGATAATTTTCCGCAGACCTCTGCCGAAAATCGTTATTGCAGTGCTGTCCTACATTTTTATCGGTCTGCTTATTCTGCTTATGCTTTATGTCAGCTTTTTCGATTTGCTGCGTATCGCTCCTGATTCCCTGCGGGCAAAAATACAAACTGAACAGGATCAGAAATGAAAAGACACAGCCGCATACTCAATATCGGAAATTGTACTCTCGGAGGTGATAATCCCGTCCGTATCCAGAGTATGTGCGATACCGACAGCCGTGATGCGGCAAAAACGCTGGCACAGATAAGCAATCTTGCCAAAGCAGGATGTGAAATAATCCGTCTGGCAGTTCCTGATATGCGGGCGGCACAGGTTTTGAAAGAGATCGTTCAAGCAAGTCCGATACCGGTGATTGCCGATGTGCATTTTGACGGCAGGATCGCTTTGCAGTCTATGGAAAGCGGAGTTCACGGCTTGCGGATAAACCCCGGTAATCTGCAAGATGAAGAAATGCTGAAAGATATTGCTTATAAGGCACTTGAAAGAAATGTCGTTATCCGTGTCGGTGCCAATTCCGGAAGCGTCGACAATGCTCTGCTTCAGAAAAATACCGCCAAATTCGGCAATGTTGATATTGCTATGACTGAAACTTTGATTGAGAGTGTGCTCGTTCAATGCCGCATGCTTGAAAAATACGGCTTCAATAATATAAAAGTTTCTTTGAAATCGTCTTCCGTGCCTGTAACATTGGCGGCATACAAAACTTTTTCGGAGCGTTATGATTATCCGCTTCATATCGGTATTACAGAGGCCGGAACTTTGAAGCGCGGCATTATAAAATCTTCCGTCGGGATAGGGTATCTTCTGTTGTCCGGGATAGGGGATACTTTGCGTGTGAGTTTGACCGCCGACCCGGTTGAGGAGGTGCGGTGTGCCGCAGGAATCCTTGAAAGTTGTGCTTTGCGTAATGCCGAACCTGAACTGGTCAGCTGCCCGACCTGCGGCAGAACAGAGGTGGATTTGAAATATCTGGCGGAGGAAATCGAAAATTTCATTGACGGCTTGAAAAATTCATCCTGTCGTATCCCGTTCAAAAAAATCGCTGTCATGGGCTGTATAGTCAATGGTCCCGGCGAGGCCCGTGATGCCGACTGGGGAATTGCCGGCGGCAGAGGCAGGATCGCCGTTTTCAAAAAGGGTGAACTGTATGGCACTTACCCCGAAAAAGAGGGGCTTGAAGTTTTCAAAAAAATAATCCTTGACCATGCAATAAAAGATTGAAAATATCCGTATCGACTGATCCCCTGCATAATAAAATTGCTTTTGATGCACAAAACGGATAAAAAAATGTATTTTTTTTGTGCTTTTGCCTTGCTAAAATGCGAAAAAGGAGTATATTCTCTGAAAACAGTTTTTTAAATATAAATTAATATAAGGATTTTTTTTATGGTTATCAAGAGCATTAATCAATTTTTCGGCAAAAACAGCCGTTGGATTTTCGGTATTTTTACTGTTGTCATTATCATTTCATTTATGGGATTTCTGACTCCCGGTACATTCGGCGGCTGCGGCATGGGTACTGCCGGTGAGGCAGGAACTGCTTTCGGCAAATCTGTAACTTATTCAAAACTTGCCGAAATCAGACTCTATCAGAGTATTCTTACCGGTTTTGCCCGTGATATTTCCGTCGAAGAGGCATTCGGTATGTGCTGTATGGAGGAGGCCGCCAGACGCAGAGGCATCAGTGCCAGTGATAAAGAGGTCGCCGAATTCATTATTGCCATGTTCTCCGCAGAAGGCAAATTCAACAAAGAGGCTTATGACAATTATCTCAAAACCGTGAAAGAAAGATACGGCATTACTTCTTCTGAATTCAATAACGCCGTCCGTCTGGCTATCGTGGTCGATAAATTGCAGAAAGATGTGGCTGCTTCCGTCATCGTAACTGATGATGAGATCGAAAGCTTCTACAAAGTGCTTTATTCCAAAATCAATGAAAAACGCCTGCATCTCAAATACAGCGATTATCAGGATAAAGTCAGCGTCAGCGATGAAGAAGCAGCAGCTTTCCTGAAAGATAATCAGAAAAACTACCGCATCCCCGCCCGCACCAAAGCTTTGCTCGCATGTTTTGAATACAACGATCCCGCACTTGTCGCAGAAGCCGACAAAATGATCACCGAAGAAGCAATGAAAAATTATTACGAACAGAATACGACCCGTTTTACTGTCAATTCCGGCAAAGACAGCGTCATTACTCCCTACGACAAGGCCAGAGAATCTGTCCGCATCAATCTTCGTGATGAAAATATCAAAAAAATCGCTCTGCGTAAAGCACAGGATTTTGCCCGTGATGTTTATGATGCCGCCTCCGAAGATGTTAAAAATTGCGGAGTCATCTTCAAAGATTATGTAAGCAGAAACAATATCAAAAATATTGCAATTCCTTATTTTACCGCCGCAGATACCAAACTCGGTACTGTCGAATCCGCCGCTCTGGCACAGGAGATCATTGAATCTGTTTCTGATGTACCCGTCAGCAATGCAGTAGTGGCAAATAACGGCGTTTATGTCGGTTATGCTTATGATTTTGAAGCTGAACGGGATGCCAAACTTGCAGAAGTCAAAGACCGTGTCGTTAAAGATTTGCGTGCCGACAAAGCAAGAAAAATGGCGGAAGCAGAATGTGATAAAATTTATACCGAACTTGCAGTCCTTTCCAAAGAGGAACTTGCCAAAAAGATTGAG
>JAZRBX010000181.1:0-2234 GCA_045635285.1 Victivallaceae bacterium | reverse complement strand
AAATGGCTGAAATGTTCGCCTGCCGTTACAATGTCAATGCCGGGATCATCACCAAAGTTCTGGGAAATGTCAAAAAACTGGCATCTTCACCTGCCGAAGTCAATGATCTGGTGGATAAACTTATGGCTCAGCATTGCGAACTGCTCAACATCACGGTTTCGGACGACAAACTTCTTCCGGCAAAGGATTATTCGCTTGACGGCTTGAATATCAAGGGGGATATTGAACTTGAAAAAATCGTGGCAGCGGTGCGGAAGTTTCAGACTGAACCGACAGGGAATTCGCCTGACCGCCCGCGGATGAATCTCTTGCTTTCCGGACCTCCCGGCACGGGTAAGACCGAGTTTGTCAAGTATCTCGGGAGCGTGCTTGGCTCAAAGATATCGGTTAGAATGGGCAGCGATCTTCTGTCGATGTATGTCGGCGGAACCGAACACAACATAAAGGCGGCGTTTGCTCAAGCCGAAACCGAACACGCCATTTTGTTTCTGGACGAGATCGACGGGCTTGTACAGAACCGTGAGCGGGCAAACCGCAGCTGGGAAGTCACGCAGGTCAACGAACTTCTGCACCAGATGGAAAATTTCAACGGCATTATGATCGGAGCCACCAACTTTGTGCAGAATCTCGATCCGGCGATCATGCGCAGATTCACTTTCAAGCTGAGCTTTGACTATCTGGATAACTACGGAAAAACGCTCTTTTTTGAGCGCATGTTCAATACAAAATTGACGACCGCAGAACGCCGGAGATTGGAAGCCATCGAAAATCTGACACCGGGGGATTTCCGAACCGTCCGCCAGAGTTTGTATTACCTCGATGAAGTCTCCAACGCCGCCCGTTTGAGTGCCCTCGAACAGGAAAGCAGCGTAAAACGCACTTCTTGCAAGCAGGAAAACAACAGAGGGAAAATCGGGTTTTGAGATTTGCAATCAAAGATGTTGAGTGTTATATTTAGGACATACAGTAGTAAAACTGGAAGAAGGTGAAACGATGTTTTATAATTTTGAGGAAGAGGAAGAAAAAAAAGAGCTTTATGAATATTCGTTGGGGAATTTATCATCTTTAAGAGAAGAGGAATTATCATCCGTTGGATCTGTTGATGTTTCCTGGCATTTTTTTGATGATGCCGACAGCGATAAATTTGTTAAGAAACTTTTGCGGCTGAAAGCCAAAACTGCAAACTTGGCAAACATAACCCAATTGAAAAGCTGGGAAAGTGGTTATACTTCAGATGTTGTTCAACAGTTAGCTGAATGTTTCCCTTATGTCAAAACTTTCATGATTCGCGGTGCTGACTTCGCAGCAGGGGCAATAAAAAGTTTTCAATATTTCAAAAATTTGCGAACATTGAGAATTCATAATTATGATGCCGAAAATTACTTCCAATTACAGGAATTTGGAGCCCTTAAACAGTTAAAATATCTCATTATTGACTACACCTGGGATGGTGCATATAATTTTGAAAGTTTAGCATTCCTGAAAGAGATGCATCTGGATAAAATAGAAATAGAAGATGTGATTTCAGTGTATAATCCAGCGATAAATGGTGAATTTAACGCCAGTATTCTGAATAATAAAAAACTGCAGCAAAAAGAAGCCGCGTTTCAAAAATTGGTATCGCAAGCTGCTCCCGGCAACAAAAGTTCTATTGAAGCAGCCGAAGGCTTTTTTACGCGGGGAATGATTGACAAAGGGATAGAATATCTTTATATGTACGGAGCAACTGAAAATCCGGAACAGAAGCCGCCGTTTACAATATCCAAATCGGCAGAGCGTCAGGATATTCTTCTTTTTAAGTGGGAAAACAGGAATTGGCTTACGATAGAATATTTCAATCAAAGACCTTTTTTGAAAAACCTTTATCCCAACACAGAAATTGAACTGAACAGTTTTCACAATGTCGCTTTTTCATATAAGTACCCGCCAGTATTAAAAATATTTAATTAAACAGCAGGATATATAGAATGAAAGAGATTAAGTATTACCATTTGCGGCGCAATTTGACAGACGAAAAATCTTTGGATTTTGTTTCTCTGGATAACGCCTATGATTTTCTGATTGGATTTTTTACTGATAAACAAGCGAAAGTCTGGCACTGCGACGGTATCGAAGATTCCGCAGAGCCAACGCCCAAAGAGTGGGTGAAAGCTGTAATTGAAGAACTGGGTATAATTGAGTTTGAAATCATCACCGGAGATGATGAACATTACGACTTGTGGCTCTCTGAAAAA
>JAZRBX010000180.1:0-1858 GCA_045635285.1 Victivallaceae bacterium | reverse complement strand
TCTTCCAGCAGTATGCGTTACTGCAAAGAATTTGCTCCCTATCTGAACGGTCATTTCCACGAAGTCGGTCAGCCCCGTTTGATCACTTACGGCATGCCTAAAAAATGGGAAACTTACGGTATCCACGCCCTTGAAGCTGTTTATGCTCTGACCGGTCCCGGCTACATCAGCATCCGCAATACCGGCAGCGACCGCCGCAACATCATCCACCTCAAACACAAAAACGGTTATGATGTCATTATTTCCAACATCTATGATTGCAGCGGTGCACCTCTGACTATTCAGGGTACCGGCGGTACTGTCCAGATCAGCACTCACGACTCTTATTTTGCATTCCGCACCCAGCTGGTCAAATTCGTTGAATATCTTCGTACCGGTGAACCTCCCGTCCCGTTCAGCCATACCGAAGAACTTATGAAACTGGTTATCGGCGGTATCGAAAGTCGTGCCAATGACGGAAAGGAAATCATGATATGAACGTTTTAGATATGCTTAAACTTAACGGCAAAACCGCTATCGTTACCGGTGGCGCAGGCCGTTACGGAAAACAGATCGTCGAAGGTCTCGGCGAAGCAGGCGCAACAGTTTTTATCGCTTCACGCAATATCGAAAAATGTCAGGAAGTTGCCGCAAAATTCTGCGCAGCAGGTCTTGATGTTCGCGCTCTTGAACTTGATTTGTCTTCCCGTGAAAGCATTGACAAAATGGTCAATGATGTCATGGCTCAGACCGGTAGAATTGATATCCTCGTCAACAATGCTGTTACACGCAGTGCCACTTCCGGCTGGGTTCAGGATCTGGAAAATTATGATGCAAGTTTGCATGTCAATGCTTCATCCATGTTTTATATCACCGGTCTTGTCGGTGAAATCATGAAAAAGCAGCAGAGCGGCTCTGTCATCAATATCGGTTCTTTCATGGGACTGGTCGGTCTCGAAACCGCCAACTACAACGGAACCAATATGTACAACGGCAATCCCTCTCCCATCTACTTCTACGAAAAAGGCGGTATGGCCAATTTCACCCGCTGGGCTTCAAGTATTCTCGGACCGCATAACATCCGTGTCAATGCCATCCATCCCGGCGGCTTGCAGGAAGATCATCTTCCCGAAGCATTTGTCAAAAATTACAGTGCCCGCACAACTCTCGGCCGTCTGGCAAGTCAGGAAGATTTGAAAGGTATCATCGTTTTCCTCGCATCAGATGCTTCAAGTTATATTACAGGAACCAACATCCCCGTCGACGGCGGATATACTGCTAAATAAGGTTTATTATGAAAGAATCAAAACTTGTTCTCGGTACAGTTCAGTTCGGTTTGAAATACGGTATCGCCAATACCGGCGATAAACCCGCTCCCGAACTTGTCCGTCAGATTTTGCAGACCGCTTATGACAGAGGTATCCGTACTCTCGATACCGCTGCCTCATACGGGGAAAGCGAAACCGTTCTCGGTACTGAACTTGCCAACTTGAATTTGCTTGGCAAAATGAATATTGTCAGCAAAGTTGCTCCCGTTCCCGCAGACAGTTCTGACGCTGATGCAGAGAAACATATTTTCAACTCCATTGAAAAATCTCTGTCCAATTTGGGTATCAGTCAGCTTGATGCAGTCCTCTTCCATCGTGAAGATGACCTCAAATATCTGAAATTTTTGCAGAAAGCCGCTGATAAAGGTTTGGTGAAAGCCGTCGGTGCTTCCCTTGACAGCAGAGTTCCCGAAAATGCTTACGAATGTGAAGCAGTTCAGGTTCCCGGTAACATTCTCGACCGCCGCTTCTTGAACTTTATTCGCAAAGCTCATGCCAACGGCACTAAAATTTACAACCGCAGTGTATATCTGCAGGGATTGCTGCTCATG